>NZ_JBFUIP010000122.1:0-17350 GCF_056401815.1 Aminobacter sp. P4_D5
CCTCAAGATCGACGACGCCAGGCTGGCGTCGCTCGGCATGACCGGCATGATCGGTCCGTTCGCGACTTCCTGCACCAACCATGCCGGCCATGGCGGGGCGTGGATGCTGGAATGGGACGGCGCCAAGTTCGTCAAGACATCCCATCTTTTGACCGCTGACGCCGAGATGATTGCGCCGCTGGTCGAGCTGGAAGCCGGCAAATTCGCCGAGGCCCACGCGCCGTGGCCACTCAACGAGGCGTGCAAGAACTAGGGTTGTGTTTTCCTGCGGCACCAGAACGCGCCGGTTCATCAAATGAGCCAAGATTTCCCTGCTGGGGATTGATAATCTTGTCGCAGCCAAAGGGGCAATCTTTCCATTGCCCTGCAGCGCGCATTTAGGTATGTGCCCTTGAACTCGTTTTCCGGAGGGGACTCTCATGGCTGATAATACGCCGACCGGCCCGATCGAACTTGGCGCGCAGATGGACTACGCCGAGCACGAGAAAACCTATTCGATGTTCATTACGCTGTCCAAATACAGCACGCTGGCTTGCGTTGCGCTGATGATCGCCATGGCCTTTGGGTTCTTCACCCCTGCTGGATTTTTCTCCAGCGTGGTGCTGTTCCTGATCATCTGCGCCGTCGGCGGTTTCCTGCTGCGCGACGTACCGACACATATTCGCTGACATTTCTACGCAGCCGCGGGCTCCAGCGTCAGTTTTGGTTCCGGTCAATTTGGGCCGGAGATAAACAGACGACCTTCGTTAGAAGAACGTGGACCAAAAGCGGCTCCGTGCAATAGCCTTGCCGGTGTAGTGACTGGCAAGGCATGGTCCTTATAAGATTGTGGCTTCGGGTGCGTCGGCGGCTTCTCCGTCAGTATCCAAAGTAGATTTCGTTGGTAAGGCGCCGACGCGTCTTTGTGCGTCCGGCGCTTTACGTTTGGTAAGGTTCCAACCGAAAGGACGTGACGGTGGGCCAGACGATATTCATCCCCAAAGAGCTTGAGTTGATTGAAACCCGTGTTGGGGCTTCGCCGGATACGGTGAAACGCCTGGTGGGGCTTGGTTTTGACGTGGTTGTCGAGACAGGGGCAGGGACCTTGTCGCGCATTCCCGATGCCGATTTCACTGCTGTCGGTGCTGTCATCGGCAAGGCTGTCGATGCGGGACGCGCCGATGTCGTGCTGAAGGTCAGGCGGCCCAGCGACGCCGAGCTCAAGGGTTACAAGCCAGGTGCGGCCGTGCTCGCCATCATGGACCCCTATGGCAATGATGCTGCGGTCTCAGCGATGGCCAAGGCCGGTGTGACGGCGTTTGCCATGGAACTGATGCCGCGCATCACGCGCGCCCAGGTGATGGACGTGTTGTCGTCGCAGGCAAACCTTGCCGGCTACCAGGCGGTGATCGACGGCGCGGGCGAATATGACCGCGCCTTGCCGATGATGATGACGGCGGCCGGCACCGTGCCGGCGGCGAAAGTGTTCATCATGGGTGTCGGTGTTGCCGGCCTGCAGGCGATTGCGACTGCGCGGCGCATGGGTGCGATCGTCACCGCCACCGACGTGCGTCCGGCGGTCAAGGAGCAGGTCGCCTCGCTCGGCGCAAAATTCCTCGCCGTCGAGGACGAGGAATTCAAGGCCGCCGAAACCGCTGGCGGCTACGCCAAGGAGATGTCCAAGGAGTACCAGGCCAAGCAGGCGGCGCTGACCGCCGAGCATATCGCCAAGCAAGACATCGTCATCACCACCGCACTCATCCCGGGCCGTCCGGCGCCAAAATTGGTGTCAGCCCAGATGGTCGCCTCGATGAAGCCGGGTTCGGTGCTTGTCGATCTCGCCGTCGAACGCGGCGGCAATGTCGAAGGTGCTGTGCCCGGCAAGGTCGTCACCACCGCCAATGGCGTCAAGATCGTCGGCCACCTCAACGTGCCGGGCCGTGTCGCGGCGTCCGCCTCGCTGCTTTATGCCAAGAACCTGTTCGCCTTCCTCGAGACCATGGTCGACAAGGCCTCGAAGCAGATTGCCATCAACCGCGACGACGAGCTGGTCAAGGCAACGATGCTGACCGATGCCGGCCGCGTGGTTCACCCCAACTTCGCCAGCGCAGCGGCTGAGAAGGCCGCGCCTGAAAAGGCTGCGTCCGCAAAACCGGCTGCCGTGAAGAAGCCGGCTCAGCCCAAGACGTCGAAGAAGTCATCTCAGGGAGACGCATGATGGAAGGTCTTCAAAAAGCCCTCGACCAGCTCGACCAGGCGGTTGGTGCCGTCCGGCTCGGTGTCCAGGATCTCGCCACCGCTCAAAATGCGGCCGAGGCCGCCGGTGGTGCGGCGCACGCACTGTCGGGTGGAGCGATCGACCCGTTCGTCTTCCGCTTCGCCATCTTCGTTTTGGCGATCTTCGTTGGCTATTACGTTGTCTGGCAGGTGACGCCGGCCTTGCACACGCCGTTGATGGCGGTGACCAACGCGATCTCCTCGGTGATCGTCGTCGGCGCGCTTTTGGCCGTCGGCATCGCCGCGTCGGGGCTTGCCACCGGCTTTGGCTTCATCGCCCTGGTGCTCGCCTCGGTCAACATCTTCGGCGGCTTCCTCGTCACCCAGCGCATGCTGGCGATGTACAAGAAGAAGGACAAGTGACGTGACCCTCAACCTCGCTTCCTTCCTCTACCTGGTCTCCGGCATCCTGTTCATCCTGGCGCTGCGYGGCCTGTCGCATCCGACCACCTCGCGTCAGGGCAATACCTACGGCATGATCGGCATGGGCATTGCCATCGTGACGACGCTGGCGCTGGCCAAGCCGTCGGCCGCCGGCCTCGGCCTGATCGTGCTCGGCATCGCCATCGGCGGCGGCATTGGTGCGGTCACCGCGCGCCGCATCGCCATGACCTCGATGCCGCAGCTGGTCGCAGCCTTCCACAGCCTCGTTGGCATGGCTGCCGTGATGGTCGCGGCAGCCGCCGTCTATGCGCCGGAAAGCTTTGGCATCGGCAGCGTCGGGGCCATCCACGCCCAGGCGCTGGTCGAGATGAGCCTGGGTGTCGCCATCGGCGCCATCACCTTCACCGGCTCGGTCATCGCCTTCCTCAAGCTCGATGGCCGCATGTCGGGCAAGCCGATCATGCTGCCCGGCCGCCACTTCATCAACGCGGCCCTCGGCATCGCCCTTGTCGTTTTGATCGTCATGCTGGTGACGACCCAGTCGACGACGGTGTTCTGGCTGATCGTGGCCGTGTCGTTGGTGCTCGGCGTGCTGCTGATCGTGCCGATCGGCGGCGCCGACATGCCTGTCGTCGTCTCGATGCTCAACTCCTATTCGGGTTGGGCGGCWGCGGCACTCGGCTTCACGCTYGGCAACCTGGCGCTGATCATCACCGGCGCGCTGGTCGGCTCGTCGGGTGCGATCYTGTCCTACATCATGTGCAAGGGCATGAACCGYTCGTTCATCTCGGTCATCCTCGGCGGCTTCGGCGGCGAGACCGCGGCKGTYGCCGACGACGGCATCGAGCGCACCGTCAAGCAGGGYTCGGCCGACGAYGCCGCCTTCYTGATGATGAACGCGCAAAAGGTCATCATCGTGCCGGGCTACGGCATGGCGGTGGCCCAGGCCCAGCATGCGCTGCGCGAGATGACCGACAAGCTCAAGGCCAATGGCGTCGAGGTCAAATACGCCATCCACCCGGTSGCYGGCCGCATGCCCGGCCACATGAACGTGCTCTTGGCCGAGGCCAACGTGCCTTACGACGAGGTCTTCGAGCTCGAAGACATCAATTCGGAGTTCGCCCAGGCCGACGTCGCTTATGTCATCGGCGCCAACGACGTCACCAATCCCTCGGCGCGCGACGACAAGAACTCGCCGATCTACGGCATGCCGATCCTCGACGTCGACAAGGCGCGCACCTGCCTATTCGTCAAGCGCTCCCTTGGCTCCGGCTACGCTGGCATCGACAACACGCTGTTCTACAAGGACGGCACCATGATGCTGCTCGGCGACGCCAAGAAGATGACCGAAGAAATCGTCAAGGCCATGGATCACTGAGCCAAGCGCTCAGGCGATCTCACTGCAGCGAGAACCGACAAAAAGCCCGGCAAATGCGCCGGGCTTTTTGTCGCCATCAGCTGGGTCCTATGCATCAGCATGCCCGCGGGGCGAAATCTGGCTTCATCCGCTTGACGATGTCGGTGGCAGTGCGCGCCGAGCCGGCCAATATTGTCGAACCCATATGGTCGTGGCCGATTTGGAACGAAATTCGCGGCACTCCGGGGCATCCGCCCTTCGTAGCTGTAGTTGGCCAGCGTTTGTCAAACTGCCTTGGACTTAAAGCTCTGCTCTTGGCTGAATGAAATCGGGGGAGGTCACAGATGCCGAGCCCTGGTCGAGCTTTGACAACTGCATCCTCCAACATGGTAAGAGGCCAACGAGAACTACGCCGGTGCCAGATGATCGTAGCCTGGGTTCAGGACAGCCAGCACGGCGCGTCGTGTAATTTTTGTCGAGCCGCGGTCGAACCCCCGTTTGTTCCCTGGCTGGAGACCGCTGAATGGCATTTCGATTTATACATACAGCCGATATTCACCTCGATTCGCCGCTCCGTTCTCTCGCGATGCGAAACCCAGCTCTTGCCGAACTTGTCGGAGACGCCAGTCGCCAGGCGTTTGTCTCCATTGTGGATCTATGCCTAGCGGAAGGTGTCGATGCCCTCGTCATTGCCGGCGATCTTTATGACGGCGATCAGACCTCCATGAAAACCGCGCGGTTCTTGGCTTCGCAGATGACACGTCTTCACCAGGGCGGCATCAGAGTTTTCAAGATTCGCGGCAATCACGACGCCATGTCGCGGATATCGAAACAGCTCGTGTTTCCGGACACAGTAACGATTTTCGGCGGTCGTCCCCAGCCCGTGCTTCAAACAGCCGGCGGACTGGACGTCATGTTTCACGGATTGAGCTTTGCGAGTCCCAAGGCACCCGAAAGTCTGCTCGCTAAATATTCCGCTGCGCGCGAGGGCACGGTCAATGTGGGGATCATGCACACCAGCCTGGGCGGATCGCCCGGTCATGACGTCTACGCGCCGTGCAGCGTCGCTGACTTGCATAACCACGGCTTTGATTTCTGGGCGCTCGGGCACATTCACGTCCGCAAAGTTCATCCAGGAGCAAGCACGGTGGTGATGCCAGGAATGCCGCAAGGCAGGGACATCAACGAGGACGGAGAAAAATCCGTCACTCTGGTAACGATACGTGACGACCGTTCCGTGGAGATTGAGGAAAGGCCGACGAGTGTCGCGCAATTCGAGCGCGTGAACGTCGACGTGACCGGGACGATGGAAGGCCCTGAAGTCATTGGACGAATCCGATCCGCACTCGAAGATATCCGGGCGTCGGTCAGATCCCGCCACGTTGTGGTGCGTCTCGGTCTGAGCGGGGCGACACCTTTGTCGTGGGCACTCATCCGCGACAGGGACCTGTTGCTGGCGGAAGCCGAGCAGGTCGCCGAGCAGGCAGGCGACACATGGGTGGAAAAGCTGGAACTGGACCTCTCTCCGCCCAGGACGGAGACCCTCGATATCGCGGATCCGATTTTCGAACTCGCTGAATCCATGCGCGCCAATGCCAGCTCGGAAGCCTTCCGTGCCGAAGCGAGGGCATTGGTCCTGAAAACGATTGCGGATCTTCCCCCCGACGGGCGCGACTTCGCCGGAAAGGATGAGGCTGAGCTCGAATTATTCCTCGACAGGGTTCTTGCCAGCGGCACTGACCTGGTCACAGCCCGCCTCAAGGCAGGTGGATTGCAATGAGGCTCCGGCGGCTTGATCTCATTCGTTATGGAAAGTTCACTGACAGGACGATCGAATTCGGCCCAAGACCGGAGTCTGGGCCCGACCTGCACATCGTGTTCGGGCTGAACGAGGCCGGCAAGTCGACTGCGCTTTCCGGCTATCTGGACTTGCTGTTCGGCATCGAAGAACGCAGTCGCTACAATTTCCTCCATGAGTACAGCGCGATGCGTGTCGGCGGCGTGCTCGAATTCGGGGGAGAGGAGCATACGTTCTCGCGCACGAAACAACGGAACAACTCGCTGTTGAACGCTCTGGGGCAACCGGTGAGCGAGGTGGCGATAACGGCCCATCTCGCAGGTCTGTCCCGGGACGCATACGGCACCATGTTCTCGTTGGACGACGAGACGCTGGAAGCAGGCGGAAAATCGATACTGGAGTCGCGTGGCGACCTGGGCAAGCTCCTGTTCACGGCCAGCGCCGGTCTTGGGCAGGCCGGTGACACGTTGAACGCGCTCGAAGCGGAAGCGGACGGGCTCTATCGGAAACAGGCACACGGAACCGAACTTGCGCTTCTCAAGAAGCGACTTGCGGAACTGAAGTCTGGGAAGGATGCAATCGACACATTGGCGTCCACGTTCGAGACCCTTGAGGCCGAACGTCTTGACGCGACTGAAAAATACGATGGCAGCATCACTGAACGGTCGGTGCTGTCGGCGCGGCTCGATACCATTGCGAAGTATCTCCGCGCAGCCCCGATCCTTGCAGATATCCGACGCAAGTCAGCCCGCCTGGCCGAATTGCCTGACATCGCTTCGCCCCCCCGGACATGGACAGGCAGTGTCGCTGAGATGATCGATGACGACGCCAGCCTGAGAACGCGGCTGTCAGCAAACGTCGACGAGGTCGAGCGACTGTCGACAAAAATCGCGTCGGTCGAGATGGACGATGTGATCCTTGCGATCTCCGAGCGGGTTCGCGGACTGGCGGATCGCAAGGTGCGATATATTTCGGCAGGCTTGGACCTGCCCAGTCGCAGGACGGACCTGCAAATACTCGATAGCGCCGTGGCGACATGCCTTGCTGCTCTGGGACGGTCCTCCGAGTCGGACCCTGCCGCGCTGCTTTTGCCTGCTGCCACAGTCGGCGCCGTTCGCAATATGGTCGAACAGCGATCGGGGATCGCCACGAGCGTGCGCGTCGCACGCGATGAAGCGGCGGCAGCCCATGATGCGCTTCAGACGGCGCGAGATCGAGTTGGCGAAGAAAGGGCCGTGCCCGAACCTGCCAGGGCAAGGCTGATCTCGGCCTTGTCGAAAGCGAGGGGGAGTGGGTACGTAAGGGAAATCAAGACGGCACGAGAGGTGGGGGACGAGCGCGAAATTCGATGGGAGGCAGCGATCCGCCGCTTGCATCCCTGGTCGGGAGATGCTCAGGCGCTGGCTGGAATTTTGGTTCCTAGCGCCCGCCAGGTTGGTGCATGGAAAAGTCGCTCGGCAGAGCTCAAGACGAACAGGGAGGTTCTCTGCGAACGTCTTGGAGAATACCAGGGCAATCACGAATTGCTCTCGGCGCGACTGGACGCCCTTCGCGCCTCGGTCGATGTGACCGACGATGAAGCCGCCACCGCCATCCGGCGTGCCCGGGACGAGGCTTGGGCAAGGCATCGGCATGACCTTAAGGGTGAGACGGCCGACGACTTTGCGGCAGTGCTGGCTCGTGACGACAATGTTGGAGCAGTTCGCCTGGCCAACGCGCGCGAGCTCGCTGAAATCCGAACGACCATCCGCAGCCGCGCTGAGGCCACGGCTGCCATCTCGCGGGCGCGCGACCAACTTTCACAGATCGACTTGGACGTGGAAGCAATACTTTCGGAAATCCGCGTGGCGGCAAGAGATCTGCTCGACAAATGCCTGGAGTCTTCGCCTGAGCGTCTAATCGAACTGATCGAGGACCGTACTTCTGCCCGGACCGATGCGCTAGAGGCCTGGGAGGAGATCGAGGTCGCACGTAAGAAGATCGGTCGGGCGACCGACGAGGAAAACCGCATACGCCAGGAGCTGAGCGGGGCGCTGGAGAGCGTCGGCATAAGGTCGGATGCCGGCGAGAGCTTGGAGACGATCATGGTCGTCGCAGAGCTGTTCCTCGACAGGCAGGTCAAAGTCGACGCCGAACGCGCCGAGGCGATCAAAACGGTTAGCGCGCAGGAGGAGTATCTKGCAGCCAGACGACGGGCCATGGACGTGGCAGAAAGGCGTGAGGACGAATGGCTGGCCGGCGTTGCGGAGGCGCTCAAAGGCACTTGGCTCGAGAATGGGCTTTCGGCGCCCAGTGTCGGCAACGTACTTGATCAACTGGCTGAACTGTCCAAAACCATCGAGGATCGGGATGCGATGCAGCTCCGCATCGGCAAGATGCAGGCAGACAGAGATAGTTTCATTGTCGAGGTTACCGCTGCTGCAGCCGAGGCGGGTGACCCACCGGACGACGAGCCGGAACAGCTGGCGATCCGGCTTGCTGAGCGCCTGGAACGCGCCGATCGCAGTCGCGAGGCGAAGACAAACCTCGTCAACGACCTACAGCGCCTGCGAGATGCTCGTGACACCCTAGACGTCGAAATTGCGGCGCATGAGCGCCGTAAGAATGAGGTCCTGGGCGTCTTTGGTGTAACGACCCTAACCGAAGTCGTGGAACGCGACGAGCTGCTGCGCGGGAGGGATCGTCTGCGCGTTGCCGTGGCCGAACTTGAAGAGCAGTTGTTGGCCGAACTCGCGGTGGAGGGGATCGCGCAGGCGCGTTCGATATTGGATGCTCTCGATTTCGATCGCCTCGCAATCGAGAGGGCCGAAAGCGAGCAACGGCTTCAGGGTATCGACGAAACGATCCAACAACAGCTTATCCGGCAGACGCGAGCGGCCGACAAGCTGGACGCCATTGGCGGCGACAGCGCTGTCGCCCGAATAGATGCCGAACGTCGCACCGTCCTTCTGGAAATCGAGGAAAAAGCTGTCCGTTACATCGAGTTGAAACTGGGCGTTTTGTCCGCTGGAAATGCTCTGCGCGCATACCGCGAGCGTCATCGCTCCGCTATGATGGCGCGTGCATCGGACGCTTTCGTGCTCATCACGCGCGGTCAATACTCGGGTCTGGCAACCCAGCCTGTAAAAGGCGGCGAGGTCCTGATCGCATTGCAACGCGACGGGCAGTCCAAGGTCGCCGACGCTTTGTCAAAGGGCGCACGTTTTCAACTCTATTTAGCCCTGAGGCTTGCCGGCTACTACGAATTTGCCCAGTTTCGACCCTCAGTGCCATTCATTGCCGACGACATTATGGAAACCTTCGACCATGTCCGGTCCGAAGAGGTTTTCAGGTTGTTTGGAGAGATGGCGAGCGCGGGCCAGGTAATCTACCTGACCCATCACCAGCACCTGTGCGAGATCGCCAAAACGGTTGTGCCGGGCGTAACGATCCACGAGCTCGGATAGCTGTACGTACTCAAACACCTGTCGCGAGGCTGGCATTTGGTTCAGGCGGCCATTGTGCAAACGCCACACAGAAGGGCAATCAATGCTGACCGCTGTTTCTACTGGCGGCGGGAGTTCAGTACCCAGAAAGGAGATGTTCTTGCCGCCAAAATTGCTTATTGTTGTTCCATGACCACGATGAGCATTTCGGTGCCTGATACGCTCAAATCATTCGTCGATGAGAAGATTGCCGGCCGTCCTTGTGGCATCAGTCGTGAACACGTCTGCGAGTTGATTCGCAAGGATCAGGATCGTCAGCACTTGCGCCAGCTACTGCTCGACGGTGCAGCGTCGGCGCCCGCAGTGCCTGCCGTGGCCACAAGACGGCGTGAGCACGAAGCCCTTCGTTCCGCTCCAAGCTCGTAGGGACTTAGAAGAGGACCATGCGCGAGGCTGATGACAAGGTCACCCCTTGGTTCATCGATCTCGACGGTCCGCGGGGATGAGCGCCCCCGGGGTTTGCACGACAGTTCGTGCTGCGTCGTGCGCCATTGGTGCAGCTCTCAACGGCGACTGGTCCAGCATTCTGGCTGCGAGGTATGTGCCATTAAACGCATCACCTGCACCGGTTGTGTCGACAACCTTGGAAACCGCGCCTGCCGGAACTAAATGGCTCGCCCCGTCGAAACATACCGTCGCGGGGTTTGGACCATCCTTCACAACTACCTCCGAGCAACCTAGGGCCAGGAACCGTTCCGCTGTGGCCTGCGGAGACGCATCGCCAAACAGCTCGGCCTCGTCATCGTAGGAGGGCAGCACGAAATCGGCCAACCGGGCAGTCTTGGTCAGTACAACCCTTGCCGTTTGCGTGTCCGACCACAATCGCTTTCGGTAATTCGGATCGAACGCGATACGGGCACCAGCCTGCTTCGCATCCTGAAGTGCCCCAAATAGCGTCGCCCGCGCGGCCTCGCCAAGAATTGCAAGGGTAATTCCCGACACAAAGATCAGCGAGGCCTTTTCAAACGCTGCATCCAGTACGCGTCGTTGGTCCGCCAGTCGTGTAGCCGCGGAATCCTTCCGCCAATAGCTGAACGAGCGCTCGCCCCTGTCCAGATGCACCATATAGAGGCCCACGGTCCGATCGGGGTAGCGGATGATATGGGATGCGTCGATGCCGGCACCTTCGATGAAGGACACCATCGCATCCGATGTCCGGTCGCGTCCCACCGCGGTCAGGTACCTGACGGCATATGTCTCAGGTAGAAACTGCCGCGCCGTCCAGGCGGTGTTGAAGCTATCGCCGGCATAGCCCAACCGATAGAAATCGCCTTCGTCCGGCGACATTTCCACCATGCACTCACCGGCAGAAACAAAGAGCGGGCTAGCGCCTTGCTGCGTAATCGCCAACATGGGAACATCCTTCGTATCAGGCAATTTCGCCGCGTCTTGCCGTGATCAACAAAACCCGGCCGACAGCCGCGAGTGCGCTTACCCAAACACCAGACCGAGATCGATCTCGGCAATGTGCCAGCGGCCAAGGTTGGCCGTGTAAAGCTTCCGGCCTTTCAAAGCGACGTTGGTCGGGTGCGCCAGGGTTGTTGCGCCCGGATCTTCGATCAAGAGGCTGAGCCCGCGATCCTCGCGCCAACTGTAAATCCGGCTCGGCTCGTAGCAAGCGATCAACAATGAACCGTCAGGGGCGAAAGCCAGGCCGTCGGGCACATTGTGCACGCCTTCGACGACGACACGTTTCCGGCCCGCCGAACCGTCGGTCTCGATCGGCACGTAGCTCACGCAAGGGGCGTCGGTTTCGACGACGTAAAGTCCCTTGCCGTTATGAGCCATGACCATGCCGTTGGCGAAGGCGAATATTTCCCTGCACCATGGTCCGCCTTCGCCTGTCTCGAGGTCGAAACGGAAGACGCCACCGGCCTCGCCGGCACTGTCGGAAACGTAGAGCCAGCCATTCGCTTCGTCGACAACGGGATAGTTCGGCACCTTGATGCCCGCATCAGCGAAACGTATCATCTCATTGCTCGCGGCGTCGAAGCGAAACATCGCCTTGTGTCGCAGATCGCATGCGAAGCAATTGCCGGCGCTGTCGAAGGCGATGCCGAGCAGGAAGCCACCCGTTGCCGCCATCCGCTCGACCGCCTTGCCTTCGGCGTCTATGCGCAGCAAGTCGCCGGTCTCGGTGCCGCACCAGATCGAACCGTCGGCATGGACCGCAACGCATTCCGGGTGTGCTACGCGCGGCTCGGTGAAAATACCGTCGAAGAAGACGCGGGCCGCGGATATTGGCAGCAGCGGTTCCATGGGGTCACCTCGCTTGGTTCTTGGGCAGGCAGCGTTCGACGACGTCACGGTCGAGCGCCAATATCTCGTTGAGAAGCGCTGTGCGTTCCTTGGCGCTGACAAATTCGAGGCGGCGCAGGCCAAGCGGATCGATGCGGTTTCGCAACACCGAAAGGACGGCCGGATCGGGTAACGCAACTTCGCGGCAATCCGGATCGAACGAAACTGGGAAGGCGGTCGCTTCGCGGACGCGCTGTTGTGAAATTCCTGGCATCGTCTCAGCAACGATGAGCTCGCGCGTTTCGGGGTCGAGCCGGAAGACGCAGAGGTCGGTGAAGACAAACGCATGGCCGGTGCGATAGCCATGTGGCGCGCGTTCGGCTTCAGTCAGCAGCCCGCGTGCCGAACTGGCGATCTCCACTTCATTCACGACCGACAATGGCGAGTGCCGCGGAACGTAAAGCAGGTAGTCGCGATGCATGTTGGCGACATCGGCCATGCCGCCTTGTCCCGGCAGACGTATGACGCCACCGGATGGCTTGTCGATGGCGATGGTGTTGACCCGACCGCGGCGGTCCACCTTTGCTGCGGCGACGATCTCATGCGTCACCGCGCCGGCCTGGTAGTAGGTCGAATAGGTGTCGTCGCCGCCTGCATGCGCCGCCGCCGTCTCACCATCGAGGCTTTCGAGCAGTGACAGGATCATGGGGCTTGGTGCTACATCGAGATGGCCGCAGCTCATAGTTGCGATGATCATGCCGGGCGCATGGGTGGCCTTGGCCAGCCGGTAGGCGACATTGGCCAGCGGTGAGACTGCGCCGGCGCTGGCGAAGCTGTCGTTGCCGAGCTCAGAAGCGATGYGTGCGGCCAGAATCTCATCGATTGTGGCTGGAGCGGCATCCGACAGGACGGCCGGCTTCGCCAGTTCGGCAACCACCTTGTCGACGGAAGCTGCATCGATCTTCGCCGCGTTGACGATTTGCGGAGGTACTCGCTCTGAGGATAGCGAAATGCCGTCGGACAGCCGCTTTTCCGTATCGCCGAAGGCCTGTGAGAGCCGCGCATAGTCGGTGACATAAAATGGCAGGCACGATGTCGGATAGGCGGCGCCCGGGGCCACGGCGATGGCTGTCACCTGATTGCGCGTCAGCACTGTCTGGCGCCCCGCCTCGGCGAGACTGCCTACGGGCACGATCTCTTCGACGGTAACGAGAACCTGCCGGGCGGCACCGACCATGGCGAGATCCAGAGCTCTTGGCCCCAGGATCTGGACGTTGCCGCTTTCGTCGGCGCGCTGGGCGTGTAGGACGAGCGTGTCGAGGCGCAAGGCAGGAATGACAGCCACCTGTTCGCCGGTGATCGGATCAGCGGCAAGCTTGGCGCCCGGAACACGCTCCAGCATGTCCGAGCCGGCCGGCGGCTGAAACGGCAAGGAAGGCAGGTTCTGCTGGGCAGCGCGCAGGGCCTGAATCATGGCCAGGGCCATCCAGTCGCGAACGGGCAGGGCCCCGGTTTCAGCGGCCTTGCGGAAGCGTGGTGGCAGGCCGAAAATGTCGAGGCTCGAAAAACAGACGTCGATCTCGGCGACCGCGTTTGCCTCCAGAAGCAATTCCAGCGGCAGGCCACCAGCCCATGAAACGTAGCGCAGACTGTCTACGCCACGTTTCGTTACGGCATTGAGCAAGGCGATCGGCAGGCGGGCAAAGTGATGGCCGCCGACGCCGAAGACGTCGTTCGCTCGCACCAGGGTGGCAAGGCCGGCCACATCGGTGAAATGTGGGCTGTTGGATTTGACCAGGGAAATGCGGGTCATTGCGAGGCTCTGCTCATAGGGACTCCACGGATATGCGGTAGTGCGTTTCGAAGAGGCTATCCGGCGTGAATTCGAGTGCCGTCGGCACGCCCGACAAGGCAATCGGGTTGTCGGCCAGCGCAGTCGCTGGACCAAGCCCGAACGGCGAACACACCGGTTCGATGCCGATGGCGAGATGGCGGCCGTTCCAGGGTTCGGCGGTACGTCCGCGGTTCGACATCCATAGAAGCAGACTCGGGAAATCGTTCGGGTTCCACGACAGTCTGGCCCGGTAGCCGTCAGCAAGGTTGGCCAGCGCCACGTGGCCGTCCAGCCCTTCGATCTGCAGAAGTTCCTCGGTGTCGGCCATGAAGGGTAGCGTCGACGCGTCGATGGCCGCGCCGCCATTGCGTGCCGGAACAGTGGTGATGTCCTGGAACGTTGTGTTGGCGGCGAAGATCGCCTTGCCGGGTTCGACGGTTTCCGGATAGGTGCGCCCGACACTGAAGGCGCCGAGCTCGAGCTGCGCCGAGCCTGGTTGGGTCGGCAGGCGGAACACCGGATGCAGGCCGATCGGCAGCCGGCATTTTTGTCTGACGAAGATCCTGAAGGTCAGGTCGACAGCTGGCGCGTTGGCGTCCGGCACCACGACGCGCTCGACGCGGGCGACAGGACTGCCTGCCGGGTAATCCAATGCGAGCGCCAAGGATGCTCCGTCGCCGTCCTGCCATTTCCAATCATGGTTCGAACTGTGGCCGTGCACTTCCTCATCATCGACCGGCGGCCACATCACGTTCACCCATTCGCGCGGCCAGCCATCGCTGGGCACCGAATACCCAAAGGGAACGCAGGGCCATTCACCGCGCAGACGACGCAAGATCCCTGGCAGTTCAGGCGTTTCAGGCTCCGCGGCCCAAGGTGCGACGTGCAGCGGGGAAACCACCCTGCCGTCAGCCAGCTTGAACTGGACCGGCGCCATCATGGCGCCCAGCCGCTGGACCGTCAGCGAGCCATGGGCCCAGTCGAGAGAGCGTTCGGCGTCGGTCATTGCTTCGATTTCGCCGTACTTCTTTCGGCAAATTCACGGACGCGCGCCTTGCCGATTTCGCTGCGGTAGAGTTCGCCGAGCAGGTCGCGCTCCATGGCAAGGCCGGCGGCCAGATCGCCAGTCAGGGCATGCGCGGTCAGGCGCTTCATGCCTTCAATGGCCATCGCCGGTTCAGCGGCGATGGCCTCGGCCAGTTCCATGGCGCGTGGCAGCAAAGCGGCAACATCGACGATTTCATTGACAAGCCCCGCGGCGACGAATTCCGAAGCAGGAACGATCGCACCCGTAAGCAACAGCATGTTGGCGCGGTTGCGTCCGAGCTTGGCGACGCTACGCTGGGTGCCACCGCCACCCGGGATGAGCCCAAGTTTTATCTCTGGCAGGCCAAGCTTGGCGAACTGATTGGCAAGAACGATGTCGCAGCACAGAACGAGTTCCATGCCGCCGCCAAGCGCGAAGCCGTTGACGGCAGCGATCACCGGTTTGGCGTTATCCTCGATTGCCGCATACATGCGTGTGCCGGCAGCCTGGAATGCATCGAACTCGGCACCTGTCTGCGCGGCATATTCCTTGATATCGGCCCCGGCCATGAAGCCGCGACCCTCGCCGGTGACGACTATGGCGCCAACCGTTTCGTCCTTCGACAGGCTTTCGAAGGCCGTTGTTATCTCGGCCTGCATCAGCTTGTTCATGGCGTTAAGCTGGTCGGCGCGGCGGAAGGTGACGAGCGCTGTGCGTCCCTTCCTCTCGACAGTAAGCGTCAGGTATTCGGCCACCGTCATGCCTCTTGCACGGTCATGTCGCCGGCCGCTTCCAGCTCAGCGATCTCGTCGCTCGACAGGCCAAGCTCAGCCAGAATCTCACGGCCGTGCTGACCAACCAGCGGGGCAGGGCGGTCGATGCTGGCAGGTGTTTCGCTCATCCGGACAGCCGGGGCAACCACCTTGACCTTGCCGCCGCGGGGATGATCGTAGCTGGTGATCATGCCCATATGGGTCACTTGCGGATCTTCGGCGGCGCGGCGGATATCCTTGACCTCGGCGCACCAGATGTCGACGCCAAGCAAGCGCGCGAGCAACTCGTCGGTCGAGAACTTCTTCGTCTCGGCGTTGACCTTGTCGAACACTTCGTCGCGTTTGTCGAACAGGGTCGTCAGATCGTCGTATACGGCGAGCTGCGGTGCCTCAAGCACCGTATAGAGCGTCTTGAAGGGGCTCATGGCGATGGAAACGTAACCGCCATCCGATGTTTCATAGATACCGAACGGCGCCTGCATGCCGGGGTGTCCGATGCCTGAGTTCGGGCGGACGAAATCCTCACCGAGATTGAGCACCGCGACATATTCCTGGTTGAGATGCGCAAGCATACCTGCGAGCAGGTTGACCTCGATCTTCTGACCTTTGCCAGTCTTCTCGCGGTAATAAAGCGCGGTGAGGATGCCATAGACCATGTTCATGGCGCCGATCTGATCGGCGAGGCCGGCGCCGGCGGGGACAGGCGGCTGATCGCCTCGGCCGGTGTTAGCGGCCACGCCGGCAAGGCCCTGGATCAGCATATCCTGGCCGGGGCGGTCGACATAAGGACCTTCCTCACCATAGCCGGAACCGGAGCAGTAGATGATACGCGGATTGACCGCCTTGAAGTCCTCGTAGCCGTAGCCGAGCTTGGCCAGAACGCCGGGCCGGAAGTTCTGCACCACGACGTCGGCGTTCTTCGCCATATCCATGATGATGGCGTGCACCTTGCGGCTTTTGAGGTTGAGGGCGATGGAGCGCTTGTTGCGGTTCCAGGCGAGGAAGTTGGGGCTTTCGGACCCACCCACCCATTTGGCGAAGAAAGTCATGCCGCGGAACATGTCGCCCGAGCCGGCACGCTCGATCTTGATGACATCGGCGCCCATGTCGCCGAGCAACTGCGTCGCGAACGGACCCTGCAACAAATGGCTCATATCGAGGATGCGAACGCCTTCAAGGGCCTTGTTCATTTCTGGTCTCACAAAGTGTCAGGAGTTATGGGGGATGAAGTGGGGCATGGCGGTGAGCCCGCCGTCTACCCGCAGGTCGATGCCGGTGGTGAAGCCGGCTGCATCGCTGGCGAGATAGACCGCGGCCTCGGCTACTTCGGACGGCTTGCCGATGCGGCCGATCGGATGCATGCCGATCCAGGACTGCATTAGTCCAGGCCCGAGCTGTTCGATCACCTGTTCGTTCATCGGCGTGTTGATCGTGCCCGGCGAGATCGAGTTGACGCGGACATTGTGTGGGCCGAACTCGACCGCCATCTGGCGGCTCATCGACATCACGGCGCCTTTGGCGCCGGCATAGGCCGTCCAGCCGTCGAGGCCGATATGTCCTTGCGCGGATGCCATGTTGATAATCGAGCCCGACTTCTGCCTGATCATGTGCGGCAGTGCATATTTGCAGCCGCGAAAGACGCTAGTGAGGTTGACCGCGATCAGGCGGTGCCACTGCTCGTCGGTCATTTCGTAGACCGGCATGCCGCCGATGGCGATTGCCGCATTGTTGACCAATACATCAAGCCGGCCCGTCTTCTTGACAGCAGCATCTATAAGACCAGCAATATCGGTTTCGCTGGACACGTCGCAGTGCAAGAAGTCTGCCTTCATCCCCTCCGCGCGGAGTTTTGCGGCGGCGTTGGCGCCCTTGTCGTCAGCGATGTCGCCGAGGAAAACGTGTGCGCCTTCCCGTGCCATCGCTTCCGAGATCGCGAAACCGATGCCGTCCGCAGCACCGGTGACAACAGCCGTTCTTCCTTCAAGTCTTTTCATGTCAGGCTCCCTGCGCCCGGCGGCGCTTCAACTCGTCGAAGCTGACCGCGGCGATGATGATCATGCCGGTGATGACCAACTGCCATTCGGTCGGCAGGCCAAGGCCACGAAGGCCGTTGGACAGGAATTGCAGGATCAACACACCGAGCGCCATGCCTGTCAGGCTGCCGATACCGCCAGCGAGGCTGACGCCGCCAAGTACTG
>NZ_JBFUIP010000123.1:0-17179 GCF_056401815.1 Aminobacter sp. P4_D5
GGCCTTGTCCATCTCGATGAACGATTCGAAGCCGTATTTGTATTGGTCCACGTCGATCTTGCGGACCTGCTCGATCGTTTCCTGCACAGCAGGCATAGGCGTTCTCCATCCACGCCGGGGTCAAGGCCCGACAGTTTTCAAACTATGGCACCGCTGGTGCGGCGTAAGTTCCATATAGTGCATTCTTTCCGGAAATTCACCCGGAAGGCCGCCTCGCAGCGCCCTGACACACCCGTTCACTGGCCCTTGGGCCAAATTTCCCGCCTATCAGGCGGCTTTCGTACGGTCCGTGCGCCGCGCCAGAAGCGCTGCGAGAGCCGTTTCGAATTTTTCAATGTCCGCCTCGGACGTCTGCCGGCCGATCGAGACCCGCAACGCACCGAGATTGTCGGCAAAGCCCATCGCCTTCAGCACATGGCTGGGACCGACCTTGCCCGACGAACACGCGGAACCGGCGGAGAGCGCGACGCCACCCAGATCGAAGGCGATCTGCGCCGTCTCAGCCTTGATGCCCGGAATAGCGAAGAATGTCGTATTGGCAAGCCGCTCGGTGCCCTTTCCGAAGATTTCCGCATCGGAAACAAGCCGCGTGATCGTCTCTTCGATGCGATCACGCATGGCGTGCACCTTGTCGATTTCGGCCAGCCCTGCCAGAGCGTCTCGTGCAGCCGCGCCAAATCCAGCGATAGCTGGCAGGTTTTCGGTGCCGCCGCGATGGCCTTTCTCTTGCCCGCCGCCTGACACCAGAGGTGCCGGCATCATCAGATCGGCTTGGGCGACGATTGCGCCAGCGCCCTTAGGCCCACCGATCTTGTGCGAGGATAGAATCAGGTAATCCGCATAAGCCTCTGACATATCGAGAGGAACGCGCCCTGCTGCCTGGACGGCATCTGCGACCAGAACCCCACCCGCCGCCTTCACCAGCCTGGCGATATCGCGGAATGGCTGAATGACACCGGTCTCGTTGTTGGYGGAATGGATCGCCACGAGCGGCAAGCCTTCCGACTTATCGTGGGCAGCGAGCGCGGCCTCCAAAGCAGGGAGGTCTACGACACCGTTGCTGTCGACGCCAAGACGCGTGACGCGATCGGCAGGGAAACGTCCGCCGTTCAGCACGCAAGGATGATCGGCTTCGGTGACGTAGAGACGCGACATGCGCACAGCCCCCCGGCCCATGCGCCAATCAGGCGAAAGCAGCGTGGTCGCAGCCTCGGTGGCGCCTGAGGTGAACACCACATGCTCTGCTTTGGCGCCGACAAGGGCGGCGACATCGCGCCTGGCATCCTCGATGATCTTGCGGGCAGCCCTGCCCTCATTGTGCACGGACGAYGGATTGGCCACCACATCGAGCGCCGCAACCACAGCAGCACGCGCTGCGGGCAGCAGCGGCGCACTGGCATTGTGGTCAAGATAGGCGCGTGGTCCGGCCATTTCGGTTCAATCTGCCCTGTCAAATCACGTTTGGGTGTAGGGACGCGCAATTTCCTTGAAATTCCAAGGCGAGCCGTCCTATCTACCCGCTTTGCCAAACGAGCGGTTTCGCCGCCCAGTTTTGAACAGTTCTAAACTAGCTTCTATGAAGACGCGTCGCTCGCGTCAAGGCTGGCCACAGGATTGTTTGATCGGCTTTGCGTCAAGTGGAGTATTCTATGCCAGAGGTCATTTTCACCGGTCCGGCGGGTCGCCTGGAAGGTCGTTATCAGCCGTCCAAGGAAAAGAACGCGCCGATCGCCATCATACTGCACCCTCACCCGCAGTTTGGCGGCACGATGAACAACAAGATCGTGTACGACCTCTTTTACATGTTCCAGAAGCGCGACTTCACCACGCTGCGCTTCAATTTCCGCGGCATCGGCYGCAGCCAGGGCGAGTTCGACCACGGTACCGGCGAATTGTCGGACGCGGCAGCGGCACTCGACTGGGTGCAGTCGCTGCATCCCGATTCCAAGAGCTGCTGGGTTGCGGGTTATTCCTTCGGGTCATGGATCGGCATGCAGCTTTTGATGCGCCGCCCCGAAATCGAAGGCTTCATTTCGGTGGCACCGCAGCCCAACACCTATGACTTCTCGTTCCTGGCGCCCTGCCCGTCGTCAGGCCTGATCATCCATGGCGATGCCGACAAGGTGGCGCCGCCCAAGGACGTGCAGGGCCTGGTCGACAAGCTGCACACGCAAAAGGGCATCACCATCACCCAAAAGACGCTTGCCGGTGCCAACCACTTCTTCGGCAACGATCCGGAGCTGGTGATCGAAGAATGCGCCGATTATCTCGACCGGCGCCTTGCCGGCGAGCTGTCGGACCCGCGTCCCAAGCGCCTGCGCTAAGAGGAGTTCGGCGCATGTACCAGCCTCCGCTGTTTCGCGAGACACGGACGGAGGTTTTGCACGCGCTGATCCGCAACCATCCGCTCGGCCTTCTGATCTGCAACGGATCGGAAGGCCCGGTGGCCAATCTGCTGCCTTTTCTTCTGGATGCCGAAATTGGGCCTAACGGCAGGCTGCGCGCCCATCTGGCGCGGGCCAATCCGCAATGGCGGCTGTTGGCCGATACGCCCGACATGCCGGTGCTGGTGGTTTTCCAGGGCGCCGACCATTACATCACCCCGTCCTGGTACGAGACCAAGCGCGAGACCGGCAAGGTCGTTCCAACCTGGAACTATGCAACCGTGCAGGTGCGCGGCACGGCACGGGTGATCGATGACAAGGACTGGCTTGCCGGACAGATCGCCGAGCTCACCGCCAGCCAGGAAGCACGGCGGACGGAGCCATGGCAGGTGACCGACGCGCCGGACGCTTACATCCAGGCTCAGATCAAGGGCATAATCGGCCTTGAAATCGACATCACCAACATCGACGGCAAGTGGAAGGTCAGCCAGAACCGGCCAGTTGGCGATCGCATCGGGGTTGCCGAAGGCATCGAGGCCGACCAGCAAACTGCTGACGACATGGCGCAGCTGGTCCGGCAGTATGGCGGCCTGACGGGCGAATAGCCCAAACCTCTTAGGTCAGCGTAGCGGCGGCTCAAGCCATGGCCGCAACCTGCCCCATGCGCCTCTTTTCATAAGTCTTGTACGCCAAGACCAATGAGAAGAAGAAAACGGATACGACAGCGGCACCGACCGGCAATTGCGGCACGAACTCCGCCGGAAAGACAAATGGCAGGAACGGAAATGCATAGGCTGCCGGAATGCGCGCCTTGAACAGATGCAGCAAGCCATAGATCAGCGCCAGATCGATGGCGGCGATGAGCAGCCAGTTTTCTAGGGTAAGAAACAGCACCGTGCCGATCAGCGCCGACAAGGTGAGCACGGCCGTCTGCTTGAGCGCCATCTTGCGCATATACATCGGCATCTGCAGGGATTCGTACACGACAACGGTGATCGGCGGAATGATGGCCATGTGCGGATAGCCAGCCAGCACGACGATGCCGATCCACGCGAGATGCATCACCAGATAGACCAGCATGTATTTGTATTTGACCGGCGCTTCTCGCGGAACACCCCGGTTGAGCTTGAACAGCACGACACCCAGCATCAATGCGAAGGTGGTGACGAAGATGGCGATCAGGAAGGAATAGTGCGTCGCGTTGGTAACGATAGGCAGGAATCCGGTCGCAAGCGCGGGTGCCAGATTGGTGCGAATAGCGCGCATGGCAACCAGCATCAGGCATAACACCAGCAGGATCTTCACGACGAAGGACTGATCCAGAAGGTTGACAGCAAAGCCGATGGTAGCCGTGATGGACGGCACGAGGAAGATCTTTTCGGGCTGCCTGAGCCACCCCTTCTCCCGCCAGGCCCACAGCGCCACCGCCATGGCCGCGATTTCCGGCAGCACGATCTCGGAATCGCCGAAAAAGACTGCCGCAAACACCATCAGCAATATGAAACCGAACGCTGCCGCATAGGCGGCCAGCGGACTTGTATCGGCAATCATGGGAGCATGCTTCAGTCACTTCCAGCGCGTTGGTAATTACTCGCTTTCGCAAGGCAGATTCGCGCTATACGACCTCCACTGACTGGAAGGTCAAAGGCGCTTTTTGTCGCTACCCGGATGAAACGACTACATCCCCATGGAAAAAAGGCTCCTGCCAAGCAGGAGCCTTTCTTCTCGCTTCGATCGCGGACGGCTAGCAGCGGCCCGCTGCTTGCAGATTCCTTATTTCGCCTTCAGGAGATCGCCGACTTCGAGCAGCACGAACTCGTTGTCATCGGCCTTGTCGATGGCGCGGCCGGCCGAGAACGGCAGGTTGTTGTCGTTGCCGACGATGATATGGCTGTCGTCGACGAGATCAACATTCTCGATGGTGACGAAGGGCATGTCGTAAAAACCCTCGCCGCCGCCCCGGCGCTTCTTGTTGTCGGGATCGGCGATCTTCATGAGGTCGATGTAGCCGACCTTGCGCACAGCCTTGCCGGCGTTTTCGTCTGTCATCTCGATCTTGTAGATGCGCTTGAGCTTGGCGGGCTTGGCGAAACAATCGGGCTTGGGATCATTGGCATCAGCGCAGGCCTGGTCGGCAGTTCCGGCACCATTGTCGCGCTCGATGACCAGCGCTTCGGTTTCGCTGATCATGTTGAAATCGCCAATGGCCTCGCCGCCGTCGGCCAGCGGGTAAAGCCAGCTGCGGCCGGTCCATTCCTTCTTGGCCGCGTCGAATTCGATGACGCGAAGCGCGGTCTTGCCATCAACTTTCTCGACTGCACCGTCAGCCATGTAGCGCGGACCTTCGAGCAGGCCGTAGAGCTTGGCGCCGTCCTTCGACATCGCCAGGCCTTCATAGCCGCCCGAACGCTTGAGGTTGAAGGCCGGGTTCTTGGCGGTCGGGTTGCCCGGAAGCATCAGCGTCGGATGGTCGGGCGAAAGTACCGGCTCACCTTCGACGGTCGTCGCAAAGACGTCGGTCAGCTTGCCGTCGAGGTCGAATTTGAGCAGATAGGGCCCGAACTCCTCGCCAACCCAGAAGCCGTCTGCCACCGGCTGGATCGATTCGACGTCGAAATCAGCGCCAGTGAGAAAGCGCGTGTCGGAACCTTCGAGCACGATGGGGAACGGCGCCTTGCGCTCAGGATCGCTGAGGAAAACCGTCTTCTTGCGGTCGACCGTGCCCTTGTCCCAGTCGAACGACAGGTGGTGCAGCATCAGGGCGGCGTCGGAAGAGTTCAGCTTCGCACCGAAACCGTTGTCGGAGAGCGACCAGAAGGTACCGTCGCCCATCGACTTGATGCCGGAGAAGCCCTGTACGGGCTGGCCATCGAACGGCAGCGAAAGTCCGGTCGGACGAACGCCATCCTTGCCCGGAACGGTGCCGAGACCTTCGGCGCGCTTGCGGTCGGGGGTCGTGAACTTGCCCGACGTGCGCAGATGTTCCGGCGCATTTTCGGGCGCTGCAACGATGGTGTTTGCCGGCAGGATCGCGTGGCCGGTGAGCGTTKCCTTGAATTCCGTCTCGTCCGCGAAGGCGGAAGCGGTGGATAGCGCGAGAACGGCCGCAGCCAGATAGAGAGAGCGTCGCATGGTGGACCCCGATTGGTTGAAGGAACGCCCTCCAGCTAGGTCCACGCCATGTCGGGCGGGTGACACGAAGATGAAACTTTGATGAAGTCCCCGGTTCAGGGTTCGGCGCGCAGGCCGCCGGTCACAGGCTCGCGGCAACCAGTGGTGGTCGGGAAGGTCAGCGGCAGGCGGAGCGCCGATCTGACCGCGAGATAAGCCCAGGCCTCGGCCTCGGTGGCGTCGCCGTTGAGGCCGGCATCTTCGGCAACGATCACTTGGGCTCCCGCCTTTTTTGCCCCTGTCTTGAGGTCGCCGACGATATGCGGGTTCTTGCGTCCGCCGCCACAGACGATCCAGAGTTTTGGCGGCTCAGGCAAATGCTCGACCGATTTCAGGATCGCTTCGGCCGAGACGCCGGCCAGCGTGCGGGCGCCGTCGGAAAGCTCCAGCCCTTCGGCCAAAGCGAGGGTGAAATCGTTGCGGTCGAGCGATTTGGGACCGGGTTTTCCAAAGAACGGATTGTCGAGGTAGCGCTCGACCACCTCGGTCACCACGCCGCCCTCGCTGGCAATGGCACCGCCGGCATCATAGGGCACGCCGCCCTCGCGGCTGACCCACTGGTCGATCAGCGTGTTGCCGGGACCGGTGTCGAAGGCAATGGGATCGCCCTTTTCAGGCACGTAGGTGACGTTGGAGATGCCGCCGACATTGATGAACACCGCAGGCTTCATTGCGGCGCATGGCTCAGGCAGCGAACGGGCGAGTGCTGCGTGATATGCCGGCACCAGCGGTGCGCCCTGCCCGCCATGAGCCATGTCGTTGGCGCGCATGTCGTAGACGACTGGCATGCCGGTCTCGCGGGCAAGCAAGGCGCCATCGCCAATCTGGACCRTTACGCCAAGATGCGGGCGATGTAGCACCGTCTGGCCGTGGAAGCCTATCAAATCGGGCTTTTGCCACTCGGCGGGCAAGCTGCGCAGGAAATCCTTTACCGCAGCGGCGTGGCGCAGCGTGATCTCGCGCTCCAGATCGGCGAGATCGCCCGGCCTGTCTTCGCGTCGGACAATCGACTTGGCCGTCTCCAGCGAAGCCTCGATGCGGCGGCGAAAAGTTGCGTCGTAGGCAACCGCTATGGACGGACCCAACGTGATCTCGTTGACCCCGTCGCTTCGCAGGATGGCGAGGTCGATGCCATCCATCGATGTTCCGCTCATCAGTCCGATCGAAGTCATAACCGCCATGAAGTCCGCCGTCCTTGTGATTCCGGGCCTTCAGATGCTAAAGCCCCAGCTTCGCCGATCCAATGCCGGATCGACCGAACCACACGTCCGCCAAGAGAAAGAACCATGTCCGGCTTCAAATCCGATTTCCTGCGCACCCTTTCCGAGCGCGGCTTCATCCACCAGACCTCCGATGATGCCGGCCTCGACGACCTCTTTTGCAAGGAAACCGTGTCGGCTTATATCGGCTTCGATCCGACGGCATCGAGCCTGCATGCCGGTGGCCTGATCCAGATCATGATGCTGTACTGGATGCAGAARACCGGCCATCGCCCCGTCCCGCTGATGGGCGGCGGCACCGGCATGGTCGGCGACCCGTCCTTCAAGGACGAGGCGCGCAAGCTGATGACGCCGGAAATTATCCAGTCCAACATCGACGGCATCAAGCAGGTGTTTTCCAACTACCTGACCTTCGGCGACGGCCCTCAGGATGCGATGATGGTCAACAACGCCGAGTGGCTCTTGCCGCTCAACTATCTCGAATTCCTGCGCGACGTCGGCCAGCATTTTTCGGTCAACCGCATGCTGAGCTTCGATTCCGTCAAGCAGCGGCTGGACCGCGAGCAGTCGCTGTCGTTCCTCGAATTCAACTACATGATCCTGCAGGCTTACGACTTCGTCGAGCTCAACAAGCGCTACGGCTTGCGCCTGCAAATGGGCGGCTCGGACCAGTGGGGCAACATCATCAACGGTATCGACCTTGGCCATCGCCTGGGCACGCCGCAGCTTTACGCGCTGACTTCGCCGCTGCTAACCACTTCGTCGGGTGCCAAGATGGGCAAGTCGATGAATGGCGCTGTCTGGCTCAATGCCGACATGCTGTCGCCCTATGACTTCTGGCAGTACTGGCGCAACACCGAGGATGCCGACGTCGAGCGCTTCCTCAAGCTCTACACGGCTATGCCGCTCGACGAGATCGCGCGCCTGGCTGCCCTTGGCGGATCGGAGATCAATGATGCCAAGAAGGTGTTGGCGACCGAAGTGACGGCCATGTTGCACGGTCGCACTGCCGCAGAGCAATCGGCGGAAACCGCGCGCAAAACCTTCGAGGAAGGCGCGCTGGCCGAGTCGCTGCCGACGGTCGAGATTGCCGGAGACGAGTTGAAAGCCGGTATCGGTCTTTTGTCGCTGGTGGTGCGTGCAGGCCTCGCAGCCTCGAACGGCGAAGCCCGCCGCCACGTTCAGGGCGGCGCCGTGCGGATCAACGACCAGTCGGTCAATGACGAGCGCCGTGCCGTCAGCACGGCTGATCTCACGCCGGAAGGCGTGATCAAGCTGTCGCTTGGCAAGAAGAAGCACATTCTGGTGCGCCCGGCCTGACCAAGGCCATCGCGCGAAGCTGGAAAGGCTGAACTGCGTCAAATGATGTGCGTCGGGTACTGCGCGTCTACGCAGGCCCCGCCGCACCGTCCCAAGAGTTTTGGACAGAGCAATGAGTCGTTTCTGGAGCCGCTTGACGCATGATTTGAAACCCTATGTGCCGGGCGAACAGCCCCGCATGGCGGAACTGGTCAAGCTCAACACCAACGAAAGTCCATTTGGCGCCTCCCCACGCGTGCTGGAAGCGGTTGGTGGCGAGGCGGCGGATACGCTGCGTCTCTATCCGGACCCGCAAGCCACCGAACTGCGGGCTGCGTTGGCCACCTATCACCAGGTGCGCCCCGAACAGGTGTTCGTCGGCAACGGCTCCGACGAAGTGCTGGCGCATGTCTTCGCCGCTCTTTTGAAGCATGATGCGCCGTTGCTGTTCCCTAACATCACCTACAGCTTCTACACTGTCTATTGCCGCCTTTTTGGCATCAACTACGAGGCCGTTCCGCTTGATCAGGCCATGCAAATCCGTGTTGCCGATTACCGGCGACCGGCCGGCGCGATCATCCTGCCCAATCCAAATGCGCCGACAGGGATTGCGCTGTCACTGGCCGATAACGCCACTTTGCTTGAGGAGCATCCTGACGCCCCAGTGGTGATCGACGAGGCCTATGTTGATTTCGGCGCCGAAACCGCGATTCCGCTGGTCGCCTCCCACCCGAACCTTCTGGTCGTACAAACAATGTCCAAGTCCAGGGCCCTGGCCGGGCTGCGGGTTGGCTATGCGATCGGCGACGCCGAGTTGATCGAGGCGCTCACCCGGGTGAAGAACAGCTTCAACTCCTATCCCCTTGGCCGGCCCGCCATAGCTGGCGCCATCGCTTCCCTTGAGGACGAAGACTATTTCCAGCAGTGCCGAACTCGCGTGATCGAGGGCCGAGAGCGGCTGAACCGTGGACTGGCCCGGCTCGGCTTTGAGGTGCTGCCGTCTTCCGCCAACTTCGTTTTCGCTCGTCATCCAGCCCACGAGGGCGCAGCACTGGCCGCCGCGCTGCGTCAACGAGCTGTCATCGTGCGCCATTTTCCAGCTCCCCGCATCTCTGACCATCTCAGGATAACCGTGGGCACTGATGAGCAAATCGACCGGCTCTTGTCGGCCCTCTCGGACATTTTGGGCAGCGAGGCCGCGCCTGCCTGATCGCACCTTCGCGGATCGTCTGGTTGGGCCTGGTTAGTCCCCATTGGCCAGACTCAATATTCGAAGATCGTCCGGAAAATGCCGGGCGCGATCACCGACAGCGGATTGACGTGCAGCTTGGGCGCATTGGCGTCGCCCGAGAGCTTGTAGGTGACGCCGATCAGGCCTCGGTCGCGTCCATTGCCCAAGATGACGCCGACCAGCGGCAGCTCGCCGAAGATGCGGTTGAGGCCATAGGCCGGCATGAAGGTGCCGGTCATGTTCATCTGGCCCTGCTGATCATAGAGCACGCCCTGGAAAGTGGTGCCGATCAACGGCCCGCGCAAAACGCCGTTTTCCAGTGCCAGGAATTTTTCGCGCTTGTCGATCTGGGCGAAGCCGCGTTCAAATCTTACCCTGGACACGTCAATGTCCTTGCGCACCGCCTGGTTGAGGCTGCGGTCGTCGCCAGCGGGCTTGCTGGAGACGATCGAGGCGAGCCGTGGTTCGTCGACCACAACGAAGTCGCGCACGTCGACCTGGCCCTTGAGCGGCCCGTCGCCCGTCGATTCCAGCGCAAGCGCCAGGCTACCGCCCTGCATGCGGGCATAGACATCGAGAAAGCGCAGGATGGCCCCGGCATCGGCGGAACGGACATCGAGACGCCGCCCACCGCCTTGCAGCGCGTTGCTGACGGTTATCAGTCCGCCGGAGCTCGCAGCCGCGTTGACTTTCAGGCTGCCGACCTTCGATCCGGCGCCTGAATATTCAAGAGTGACGTTGGACAGTTTTTCGCCGCTGAAACCGATCAGCGTTGCGACATTGGCGCTGACGGAGACCGAAGATCCACCCGTCGATTTGCCGGCCTTGTCGGTATCCGCCATGAATTGCTTGATCAGCGCACGGGCATCGAGCGAATTGCCATTAACCTGAACCGCATAACCCTTGCCCGACCGCTTGATCTTGACCGAGACGTCGTCGTCGCGATTCAACTTCACGTCGTTGAAATTGGCTGAAGACAGGTTCGTATCGGCGAGTGAAATGTCGCCCTTGATGCTGAAAGTCTTTCCGCTCAGGTTGAAATCGGACAAGGTCGAGCGCGCACCGTCGCGTTTCATCACGAACGAGACCGTGGCCGGAATGCCGGGGCCCTTGCTCCAGCCAACCCACGGAAGATCGAGGCGGGCCGCGGTCAGGTCGGCGACGATGTTGCGCTTGCCTTCGGCCAGTTGTTCGACGTCGACCTTGATGGTGCCCGACAACAAGTCGGACAGGCCGGGAAGCATTGCATTGCGCGTCTTGTCGTCGAGGACGAGTTGGACATTGCGCTGCTTGTCGATGCTTTCGTCGCGTAACGGCTCGACGATATCCAGCTCGGCAGGGACGCCATTGAGCTTACCGTTGGCCACGATGACAGCCTTTTCAGGGGTGACGGTGATCGTGCCTTTCGCCTCCGACAGTTGCTGGCCATCAAAAGGCTTGGCGACCGCCAGACCGTCATAGTCGAGCGCTACGGTCCAACCGAGCTTGTCAGTGTCGATGCCCTTGGTCAGGGGAATGTCCGCCTTGACGTTGCCAGTGACATCGCCCGTCAACTCCTCCGGCAGGATGCCGACATGGCGCATGGCGTTGATCGGCTCGTAGGAGGCGAGTTCGGCAACCGCGTCGGCGCTACCGGCGACATCGATGTCGAGCGCGCCGAGAACCGGCATGATGTTGGCCTTGACGACTTTGAGCGTGCCGTTGCTCGCCGCCACCGTGCGACCGCTGGGCATGAAAACGGTGCCTTGCGACAGTGAGACATCGACATCGTTGCCGTGGAACTCGACAATACCCTTGGCGTCGCGGATGGGCGGAATGCGGCCCGCCGTATCGAAGCGCGAGCCGTCGATCTCGAACCGGCCGAAGACCTCCTGCGACGTGAGCGGCACGCCGTTACCGAGCCGGTCCGGCTTGACATCAAACCTCACGTTGCCGTCGACGACGCGACCGCCATACAGGTTCTGCAACACCCAGAGCCGTGCATTCTTTGCCGAAAACCACGGCCACAGCTGCTTCACATGCGCCACCGACATGTTGTGGACGTTGAAAGCCACGAAGATACCAGGAGCCTTGCCGTCGACGAACTGCACCGACGCCTTGCCCAGCGCCTCTCCGCCCGGGCCGGACTTCACGCCGATCTGTTCGGCGGACAGCGTCTTGGTGACCACATCATAGGTTCCGGCGACGCGAGCAAGGAAGCTGAGCGCGGGCTCGGGCGACTCGCTGGGTGCCAGGCGCGACTCGCGGCTCATCAACTCGAAACGGTAGGCCGGATTGTCGCTTGCCACGCCAGTCGCCGGGCGCGGGCCGACAGCACCGCTGAAATCAAAGGTTGAGCGATCGGTGGTGACCAGGAGTTGGCGGACGTCGAGCTTGTTTTCCCCATCCGCAAGCCTGAGGTCGAGCATCACGTCGCCGACAAGCTGGCCGCGTTCTTTGAGATCGAGCGTCGACTTGCCGATCGACCCCTTGGCAATCAGCTCCGAACCACCGGCCCCGGTGCCCTCGCTGCCAGTGATGACAAGGGCGGCCGAACCGATGCGACTGGCCTTGGCCGCCGGGATATTGGTCATGCCGGCGAACGGATCGGTCATCGACACGGTGGCGTCGAGCGATGCAATACGGTCGGCACCTACTTCACGTTCGGCCGAGGCCGCAAGCTCGACATCGCGGCCGTCGACGTCGAAGTTGGCCCCTATCCGCAGCTTGCCCGATCGCGTCTTGGACAAAGACGACTGAACGACGCGAACGACCTTGACCTCGCCGCCCGAGGGCAGGACGAAATCGACATTGGACAGCGCGATCTCGCGCATGGCGTCGTACTGGACCGCATCGAAGCCGCGGTGAATGCCGCCGAACGTCTCGCTCAAAAGCTTCTGCGGATCGATCAGGCCATCTGGGCTGCGCAGCACCGCACTCCAGTCGGAGCCGCCAGTTCCGGGCATGGCATCAACGACGATGCTGGCGTCGGAAATCTTGGCGTCGCCGAGGCGCACTTCGCCTTTCAGCAATGGCAGCAGCCGAATGCCGAATCGCATCATTCCGGCTTCAGCCATGGCAGTGCCGTCGGCGCGCTTGAGCTTGACGTCGGGCACCTCGACAGCAATCAGCCGGAGGCCATCGAGTGTCAGCCGCGCCTGCCCCATGGAAACATCGACATCGACGCCGGCAAGGCCTTCGATGGCGTGCTCGGCCTCGCTGCGCAATCTGTCCTGGCCGATACCAGTATAACTCAGGGCCTCTATCGCGATGATTACCAGCAAGACCAGCGAGCCAATCACGGCGACAGCAGCAAGCGCGCAATGGCCCGCGCGCCGGCGCACCGACGTGCGTGGACGCGGCACTTCCTGGCCCGCAGCCGACGGCATGGCGCCGAGATCGGTGATCTCGTTGCGCCTGAACCGGATTTTCTCGTGCCGGGGCACTTCCTGATCCACGCGATGTCCCGTAGTCGTTTCGGCTGTGGACGAATCCAAGTCCGACATTATCTAACCTGATATCCTTGCAAGCTCACCTGTAACTTCCAACAAGGGCATCGATGTGTCTGAACTCGAGACTGGCCAACCCGCCCCGCAATTCGAACTGCCGCGCGACGGCGGGGGCATTCTGACGCTTTCCGACTTTGCCGGCAAACCGGTTGTCCTCTATTTCTATCCCAAGGACGATACGACCGGCTGCACTGCCCAGGCGATCGACTTCACCCGGCTCAAGCCTCAATTCGAAAAGGCTGGAGCGGCGGTCGTCGGCGTTTCGCCCGACAGCGCCAAGAAACACGACAAATTCAAGGCCAAGCATCAAATTGGCATCGATCTTGTAGCTGACGAAGAGCGAAAAGCGCTCGAGGCCTATGGCGTGTGGACCGAAAAATCGATGTATGGCCGCAAATATATGGGGGTCGAACGTTCGACCTTCCTGATTGGCGCCGACGGCAGAATCGCGCGGATCTGGCGCAAGGTGAAGGTCCCAGGCCATGCCGCAGAGGTGCTGGAGGCGGTAAAAGCCCTCTAGCAAAATCGCACATTGCGGAACCTATCCCCCTCTCCCGACGTTTCTAATGCGACGATCTCAACGGGAGAATGAAGATGTTCCGCAGCCTCATCCTTTGGATGATTGGTATTCCAATCCCAATCATCATCCTGCTTTGGCTTTTTCTGCGCTGACTGAAACGATTCACCAGCGCCATGATGTGACACCTACGGGCCAATTCTGCCGCAAATCTGACAGCACTCCAAGCGTACTTCATCAAATTTTTGGTAGACGAGAAAATCCTGCCGCGTATTTGCGTGGCGGGATTTCTTTTCTTAACGGCGACTGACAGCAACGCTTGACGCCGCGCCTGGGGCGCAAAGCTTTGTTAACCCTAATAATGTGTAATCGGATCGTCGCTGTCTCGTCATGAGAGTTCGGTCCGGTGAAAGCTGCAAATCAGGCTCCTGTTTTCGGCAGGCGCAAAGAACCCCATACCGTCATCATCGCGCGCGGCAACGAGATCCGGCATTTCACCGTGCGCCCCTGGGTCGCAGCCGCTGCAGGCTCCGCCCTTGCCGCTGTCGCTGTCGGCTATCTCCTGGCGACATCCTATCTTGTGCTGCGCGACGACCTGATCGGCGCATCAACGGCGCGCCAGGCGCGCATGCAGCACGCTTATGAAGACCGCATTTCCGCCCTTCGCGCGCAGGTCGACCGCATCACAAGCCGGCAGTTGCTCGACCAGCAATTGATGGAAACCAAGGTCACGGAACTTTTGGCGCGGCAGTCACAGCTGAGCCAACGCCACGGCAGGCTCGGGCCGATTCTCGATCGGGCTGCTTCAAATGCAGCCGCCCCCTCCGCCCCTGTCAAGGCTACCGACGAGCGCGCGGAACTTTTGGACAAGCCGATCGAGCAGACCGGCGCCCTGGCCTACGCCTCGGCGGATTCGGCAGCGGCGCGCCCGTTTTCGTTCTGGTCGACAAGATCGGCTGCAGCCGACAGCGAAAGCAGCGCTGACCGCGCCGACAAGCTGTTTGTGACCATCAACAAATCGCTGCGCAGCATCGAGGACGACCAGGTCCAGCGCATCGGCACGCTTGCCGACAACGCCTACCAGACAGCGGGCGCCATCACCGACGCGCTCGAAGATGCCGGACTGCCTGTTGCCGCCGATTTCGGCAAATCGGGCGTTGGCGGCCCACTGGTGCCACTCGACAATCCGATGGCGTTCGACAGCAAGGTCAAGGAACTCGACGAAGCGCTCGACACGCTCGACCGTCTCAAGAAGGAGGCGCGCAGGCTGCCGCTCGCCAATCCAGCGGCCGGCCGTTCGATCTCAAGCACGTTCGGCGTCCGCACCGATCCGCTGATCGGCTCGCCCGCACTGCATTCAGGCATGGATTTCCGCGCGCCCTACGGCTCGCCGGCGCGCGCCACCGCCGCCGGCATTGTCACCAAGGCCGGCTGGAACGGCGGTTATGGCCGTATGGTCGAGATCGAGCATGGCGGCGGCTTCACTACACGCTATGCGCATCTGAGCAAAGTTCTGGTGGCGCCCGACCAAAAGGTAATGGTCGGCGACGAAGTCGGCGAAGTAGGCACCAGCGGCCGTTCGACCGGCCCGCATCTGCACTATGAAGTGCGCCGCGACGGCGATGCCGTTGACCCCTTGCGCTTCATCAAGGCCGGCAAGAAGCTCGGGCATTACCTATAGGCCACCCTTCCGAAGCATGGATTCGGGAAGCGTCATCCACAGGCTCAAAGAGCTGTGATGCGCATTGTGTGCCCAAGGTGCAAAGCGCTGTCGCGAATCTACCTGAAAACCAGAATCACCAGACACGAGCGGTGCGCAAAATTGGCCCCTAACTGGGCGTCATGCACCGACACGAATCGCCACCGGCAGGTTTTTTCGCGCACGCGATTCGCGTCTCAGCGCTGCAGGAAACAGCAGCACCAACATGTTCGCAAAATGGAGGGGAAAGGCACCGGCCGGCGCCATGGGCGCTTCTGGACAACTTAATCTAGAGGTTCAGTCGGCAAGGGTTAAGCCCTTGGAAAGACTGGCGCGAGTGACGGGGCTCGAACCCGCGACCTCCGGCGTGACAGGCCGGCACTCTAACCGACTGAGCTACACCCGCGCTCTGGACGTTGGCGCTGGGCGCCGCGTCGTTGGCGGTGAATTACGGCGTTCGTGGGTAGGTGTCAAGCGACATCGGAAAGATAATCGACAATCTTCGTCGTCTATTTTTCGAAGCCCCCAGARCCAGGCTTTTGCACGCACTTACCTGCCCTCGCGGCATGCATTTGAACTTGCAGATCGAAGACGAACCGCTTATTGCTCCGCGCGGTTGGGGCGATTAGCTCAGTTGGTAGAGCGCTTCGTTTACACCGAAGATGTCGGCGGTTCGAGCCCGTCATCGCCCACCATCCCTTTCTCCCAGTGATCAGCCGCATCGCGGCTCCCCGCGGCCTTGCATTCGGGCACGTGCCAGCCGTCGACGAGATCGCTGCGAAAAGAGCGCAGTTGCGAGTTGCAGACCGCGCCGTTGAACCCGGCGCGGCTCGCAAGCCCGGTGGCACAGTACTTATGGATGTAGCTGCGGCGCTAACCAAGAGGCCGCCGTTTCGGCAAGTGAAATCGCGGATCGCCTCCGCTGTGAAATCGACAATCAGCAATCGGTATCTCTACGCAGTCGACCTGTCGCTGGCGGCCTTTGCGTTGATACGCAAATGTTCCTTACCGACGCCCGCGCGGCCGAAGCGCTCGCGATCCTCACTGCCGTGTTCGTAATCATTTGCGCTGTGACCTTTCCGGCTGCTGGCTTGTACAAGCGCAAATGGAAATATGCCTCGATTCCCGACTACGTCGTCCTTGTGCAGGCGATTCTGATTGCCTCGCTGGTGCTCATGACGTGCGTCTTCTTTTATTCGCACTTCGCCATCATCCCGCATTCCATCATCGCGATCGAGATCCTGGCTCTAGTGTCGTTGCTGGCGGCTGTTCGGCTTAGCTTCCGGCAGGAGGACTTCAGGACCCTTATCGCTGCCCTCCGTTGGGCGCCGGCGGAACTCAACCCGCGCATACCGGTGCTGCTTGTGGGCGCGGGCCACGAGGCCGACCTCTATCTGCGCGCGCTGCAGCGCGACTCCACATCGACGCACGAACCGGTTGGGTTTCTCAACAATTCGCCTGATGAGACCGGGTCGATCATGCGCGGCGTCGTAGTGCTGGGCTCGACAGATGAATTCGACGCTGTCGTGGCCGAACTTGACGGCCGGGGCCAGCGGCCTCGCCACCTCATCTTCACGGCACCGCTTTCTTCATTTGAAAGCGGCGAGGCGGAACGGTTGATCGCCTGCGCCGACCGGATGGGCATGGCCGTTTCACGGCTGAATCCAGCGACAGAATTGCGCAATCCCCGTGTTGCCACCGAGTTCGAACTGCGTCCAATTGAGCTCACGGACCTGCTGGAAAGGTCGCAGGCCGCGCTCGATGTCGCCGCCATGCAGCGTTTTATCGGTGGCCGTCGCGTCATGATCACAGGCGCTGGTGGCTCGATCGGCAGCGAATTGGCAAGGCAGGTGGCGGGGCTCGCGCCTTCGCGGCTGGTTCTTGTCGATAATAGCGAGTTCAACCTCTATTCGGTCGACCTGGACCTTGCGGAAAATTTCCCCGCCATAGAGCGCTCTGTGCATCTGTGCGATGTGCGCGACAGGCGTCGTGTCGAAGGCGTATTCGCCCAGCATAGACCGGAACTCATCTTCCATGCTGCGGCCCTCAAGCATGTGCCGATGGTCGAACTCAACCCGTGCGAAGGCGTGCTCACCAACGTCTTCGGCACGATGAACATMGCCGAGGCGGTGAAGCGCTGGGGCGCGCTCGGCATGGTGCAGATCTCCAC
>NZ_JBFUIP010000124.1:0-17151 GCF_056401815.1 Aminobacter sp. P4_D5
GCCAAGGCCGAGATGTTTGCTCCAGGCTCAAAGCTCTTGGCCACCATCGCCGCTTTGAACGCATCAGACCAGCGCCGACGACGCGCAATTGGCGCACCTTCAAACGGAGCCGGAAACGCCTCAATCAAATGAAAATTTCTATCCGCAGGCATAGGCGTAGACATAGAACATGGCACCAATCTGGATCGCTCGTGCCAAATGTCGCCTGAAGCTTTACCTAAAACCAGATGGGATGCCCTTGGCGCTTACGACCTACCGCGCCGTTCCTGCCTGAGCACAAATAGGACGTCAGGACGGGAGCGTTCGCGAGAAGATTGGGAAGGGCAAAGAACGATTGATGCCAATCGGTGGTGCCGGAATCGGAAGAACCCGTGGGGTCCAGCGTCTTCGAGCGCGATGGAGTGATCAGGGATCCAGTTCGCAAAGAGCATCTGGGCCAGCAGCCACTCCGGCTGCACGAACAGGCCGGACATATGGCTGCAACCGACCGATCGACGGAATCGTCATAAAGCTCTTGCCAAAGGGGCGTCCACATATGGACCCCGTTTCGCCGGACAGTCGGCGGTTGGGTTTAAGCACTGAGGCGGATGAACTCGCGCGGCGATTTGAAGTTCAGTCCTGAGTGCGGGTGGGATTCACAGTAGTCTTCGAACCAGTCTGGCAGCAAGGCCAAGATGGTGTCCGTGTCGGGCAAGATGTAGGTCGATGCATAGTCGCGTTTGAGGGTTTTGACGAAGGCTTCAGACATGCCATTGCTCTGCGGGCTTCGGACCGGCGTGAAGAGCAGGGCCAGCCCGAGGGCAGCTGCTGTTTGAGCTGTCTGACGCGCGATATAGGCGCTGCCATTGTCGGAAAGCCATTCCACCCGATGGCTGGTTGTGGTGCTGCCAAAGCGGCGCTCGACCGATGCAATCATCAAATCGCACACCATTTCGGCCGAGATCCCGGCGTTAGCGACAGCCGACCAGCCAATGATTTCACGGTCGCAGGCATCGATGACAAAAAGCACCCTGACCACCTGGCCATTGCCGGCATGGATCTCCAGATGATCCGAACACCAGCGTACGTTGGAGTGCAGGGCCACGACGACGCCGTCATGGGTCCGACCCGGACGTTGGGCCGTATAGCGTTGCAGCGTCAGGTGATGCTGGCGCATGACCCGCAACATCCGCTTGGCGTTGACCTTCGGCTTGCTATTGAGCCGACGTTGCCGGTTGATCAGTGCTGTGACGCGGCGGTAGCCATAGGTTGGACGCTTGTCGATGATCGGTCTGATCTCGGACAAAAGCTCGGCATCCCCATGCTTGCGATAGGGACCACGCGGGACCACGGGCGTAGCGGCGCGCTCGATCAGGTTGGAACGGGCAATGCCCAAGGTTTTGGCAATGGCGCTCATCGGGAACCGTCCTCGGGATCGTGCCAGGACACCAAGGGCAAGGTCTGTTTTTTTGGGCGAGCCACCTCAATGGCTTCCTTGAGGATTTCGTTCTCCATGGTTTTGCGGCCGAGCATCCGTTCGAGATCGCGGACGCGTTTCTCCAATTCGCGGACCCTGGAGGCAGCCACCACATCTTCGTCGGCTTCCACAGCGGCATGACCGCCTTCGAGCATCCGCCGCTTCCAGGCAAACAGCTGGGAGGGAGAAATGCCCGCACATCGGGCAACATAAGAAACGCTCATGCCAGGCTGCATGGCTTCTTCAACCAGCCTGACCTTCTCGGCCACCGACCAGCGGCGGCGGCGTTGCACTGAGGTAATAACTTCGACCCGGCTGAATGGGACATCAGAGGCTTTGGACATGGTCGTACTCATAGGCGCATGCCTATGCCTTATCGGCTATGCCGACTGTCCRGTCAAAAAGGGGTGCGCTCCAGCCGGCGACCGCCAGCGGCGTCGCGATCTTGGGCAGTAATTGGCTCCGGCTGGCGAACGCGAGCAGTGAGCCCATTGCAAAAGCGTCGATATGCAGGAACGGCCCCGAATAGATGGCGTACGCCTTCGCCTCGCTCGTCCATTCGAGGGTGTTCAACCCAATGGACGCGACCCCCCGCATCGCGGGCGTGAAAAGCAGCGATGCAACAAGCAGAGTAATCACAATCCCGCGCGGCGCGAAAACGAGCACGACACCATAGACCAGGTAGAACTGCATCTCCACTGAGATGGTCCAGAGATGTCCGACTGGCCAGGCTGAGAGTTCTCCGCGGCCAACAGCCATGGCTAGGTTGTTGAAAAAGCCGAGCAGAGATCCGACTGCCAGCGCATCAATGTGTTTGCCGAGAATGAGCATCGTGGCGATGCCGGCCAGCACGTAGAGGTAGTATACCGGAAGGATCCTGCGGATCCGACGGCCAAAAAAACTGGAAAGTTGCTGGCTTGGCGGCACCGTGGACTGACGTCCGATGACGCTAAGGGTGACGACAAATCCGGAGATTACGTAGAAGAGCCAGACCCCGGTCCATCCAAAGGGCAACAGGCCGGTATGTTGCGCGACCACTGCAGTCATCGCAAAACACCTCAACGAGTCGACGGTCCCGACGCGGCCGCTGCCAACGTGGCCCGGGAAACCTGCTGCCAAAGACCCAGCCATCCTGCCCTCGCAAAGGGAGTGCTTGTCAGTCGGGACATTGGTCCGTCCGCTTCGACGACTATGGAGATGGCCGAGAGAAGCGCAATATAGTCGGTCCTCACCCCAATGGATGCCGCGCACCGATCCGGCGTAGAATCCATCGATGCGAGAAAAGGGCTTCTAGCCCAAAGGCGTAGGGGAGGCGGGCACGTCAGAACGCAGAGGTGCCACCGCACCTGTGTTGAGGGGTTGTTTGTTGGCCATCGCTGCGCCGCCGAACGACGTCACCGCGTCGGAACCGGGTGTTCGCCGCGATAGTCGTAGAAGCCACGTCCGGTCTTGCGGCCGAGCCAGCCGGCTTCGACATACTTCACCAGTAGCGGGCAGGGGCGATACTTCGAGTCCGACAGGCCATCATGCAGCACTTGCATAATCGACAGGCAGGTATCGAGGCCAATGAAGTCGGCAAGCTGCAGCGGACCCATCGGGTGGTTGGCGCCGAGCTTCATGGCGGTGTCGATGGCTTCGACCGTGCCGACGCCCTCATAGAGCGTGTAGATCGCCTCGTTGATCATCGGCAACAGGATGCGGTTGACGATGAAGGCGGGGAAGTCCTCCGACACCGTCACCGTCTTGTCGAGGTTGCTGACAAAGGCCTTGGCCGTCTCGAAGGTCTTGTTTTCGGTGGCGATACCGCGCACCAACTCGACMAGCTTCATSAMCGGCACCGGGTTCATGAAGTGGATGCCGATGAAACGCTCGGGGCGGTCGGTCTGGGCGGCAAGCCGCGTGATCGAAATCGACGAGGTGTTGGTGGCCAGGATCGCCTCGGGATTGAGCTGCGGGCAAAGCTGCGCATAGATCTTGCGCTTGATCGTCTCGTCTTCGGTCGCCGCTTCGATCACCAGATCAGCACTTGCGAGGTCAGCCATCGCTGGGGCCGACGAGATGCGGGCCATGGCGTCCTTGCGGGCCTGGTCCTCGAGCTTGCCGGACGCAACCTGGCGCGCCAGGTTGCCATTGATTGTGGCGATGCCCTTTTCGATGCGGTCAGGGGAAATGTCGTAAAGCAGCACACTGTAGCCGGCCAGCGCCGAGACATGCGCAATTCCGCCGCCCATCTGGCCAGCGCCGACAATGCCGATCGTCTCGATCTTACCCGTCATCACACCTATCCCGTCAAAGGCTTTTTATTAGATTTTGTGCAATGCAAACTAAATGGCCGGAGTAGCACTCGTCTACCCCGGCCACGATATTTAATACGGTAGTCGCTGAAGCGTCAAAGCGCCTTTTCGAGTTCCGGCAGGATGACGAAGAGGTCGCCGACGATGCCGTAGTCGGCAACCTGGAAGATCGGGGCTTCCTCGTCCTTGTTGATGGCGACGATGACCTTGGAGTCCTTCATGCCGGCGAGGTGCTGGATCGCACCCGAGATGCCGCAGGCGATGTAGAGGTCAGGGGCCACCACCTTGCCGGTCTGGCCGACCTGCCAGTCATTGGGGGCGTAGCCGGCGTCGACGGCAGCACGCGAAGCGCCAACGGCGGCACCGAGCTTGTCGGCGACGGGCAGGATGACTTCCTGGAACTTCTCCGACGAACCAAGCGCACGGCCGCCCGAGATGATGATCCTGGCCGAGGTCAGTTCCGGACGATCGTTCTCCGACAGCTTGTTTTCGACGAAGGTCGACAGGCCTGGATTGGCGGCAGCCGCAACCGTTTCGACCGCTGCCGAACCACCTTCAGGCGCTGCCTGGAAGGAAGCCGTGCGCACGGTGATGACCTTCTTGGTATCCGTTGCCTGCACCGTCTGGATGGCGTTGCCGGCATAGATCGGGCGCTTGAAGGTGTCGGCGGAGATCACTTCGATAATCTCGGAGACCTGGGCAACGTCGAGCAGGGCAGCCACGCGCGGGGCGACGTTCTTGCCGGTCGAGGTCGCAGCAGCCACGATGGTGTCGTAGTTGGGCGCGAGCGAAACGACCAGTGCGGCCATCGGCTCGGCCAGGCGCTCGGCCAGTTCGTCGCTTTCGGCGAGCAGCACTTTACGAACACCCTTGAGCTTCGATGCCGCGTCGGCGGCCGCCTTGGCGCCCTTGCCGGCGACGAGGACGTCGATGTCGGAGCCGATCTTGAGGGCTGCCGASAGCGCCTTGGCGGTCTGGTCGGARAGSGWWGCGTTGTCATGTTCKGCGATGAGGAGAATTGCCATTTCTTTATCCCTTGATTCATCAGGTGCCTGATTTGAGGTCAGGCCGTGGCGAAAATGGTGACGTCCGAGAACCGGAGCGGAGCGTACTTCAGTACGTGAGCACCGGAAGCGGAGGACGGCGCCATTTGCAGCCCGGCCTCACCTTAAATCCTCAGAGCACGCCGGCTTCGTTCCGGAGCTTGTCGACCAACTCAGCCACCGTCTTGACCTTGACGCCAGCCTTGCGGCCGCTCGGCTCTTCGGTCTTCAGCACCTTGAGGCGCGGGGCGACGTCGGCACCGAAATCGGCGGCCGACTTTTCGTCGAGCGGCTTTTTCTTGGCCTTCATGATGTTGGGCAAGGACGCATAACGCGGCTGGTTGAGGCGCAGGTCCACAGTCACGATCGCCGGCATCTTGAGCTCGACAGTCTGCAGGCCGCCATCGACTTCGCGCGTCACATTGGCCTTGTCGCCAGCAAGCTCGATCTTCGAGGCAAAGGTGCCCTGGGCCCAGCCCAGAAGGGCTGCCAGCATCTGGCCGGTCTGATTGCTGTCGTCGTCGATCGCCTGCTTGCCGAGCAGCACCAGGCCGGGCTTTTCTGCCTCGACCACGCCCTTCAGCACCTTGGCGACGCCGAGAGGCTCGACAGCCTCGTCGACCTTGACCAGGATCGCGCGGTCAGCACCCATGGCGAGCGCGGTGCGAAGCGTCTCCTGCGCCTGGGCAGGTCCGATCGAAACCACGATGATCTCTTCGACCTTGCCGGCTTCCTTGAGGCGGATCGCTTCTTCGACCGCAATCTCGTCGAACGGGTTCATCGCCATCTTGACGTTGGCAAGCTCAACACCCGAGCCGTCGCTCTTCACGCGCACCTTCACGTTCGCATCGACAACCCGCTTCACCGGGACGAGAACTTTCATGGGCTGGTACCTCTCTGAACAGCGATATTGTGCGCGCTATAGCAGCGCTCGGGCCCACGCAATTGTCGATTGCCGACATATTGGGCGGAAAAACAGACTTGATCTCACGCTTTCGGTGGCGGGAGGCTGCCGCAAGCGGGCGGAACGTAGTTGCGGCTAACGTGAGCGTCAATATCTGCTTCAAGCTCAAATCGTTTGAAACGAACTGTGCTCACGAGCGCTATTGCCGGCCCCAGCGTGGCGCCGGTTGCTCCGCCGGTGGTTCGGGTGTTGCGGGTTCGGGCATGACAGCCGCCTCGGCCTTGTCGCTGGGCGGGGCTGCGTCTTCCGCATCGGCAAACAACGGCACGTCGCGGCGCCGCAGGATGAGCACCAGAATGGCACCGGCGATGATACCGCCGACATGGGCTGCCCAGCTGACTTCGTCATCGCCGCCAATGGCGATCATCAGGAACTGGAAGCCGACCCACAGGACCAGCGGTATCCAGGCCGGGATGCGCAGCGGAATACGGGCGAAGGCCAGAACCCAGATCTTCACCCGGGGGTAAAGGATGAGATAGGCGGTAACGATGCCGGCAATGGCGCCCGAGGCGCCGATCAGGGGCATTTCGGAACCGGGCAGGATCAGCCCATGCAGGAAGGCGCCTGCAACCGCACAAGCCAGGTAGAACACCAGGAAGCGGAAATGGCCGAGCGCGTCTTCGACATTGTCGCCGAACACCCACAAGAACAGCATGTTGCCGCCGAGGTGGAAGATGTCGCCATGCAGGAAGGAATAGGTGAGATAGCTCAGGTCTTCGGGAATGACGACAAGATCGGGCGACAGGTCCGCAAGATCATGAACCACCGCGGGAATGTATCCCCATCCGAGTACGGTCGCCTGGGTAAACTCCTCGCCGCCAAGCGTCGTCACCAGATAGACGATGACGTTGATGGCGATCAGCGCGAACGTTACATATTGCAGCCGGATATGGCGCAGATGGTTGGAATCGTAGAGCGGAATGAACATGCGGCTCGCTTCCGTCCTTCGGGGTCAAATCAGCGGTTCTTGCCGGGCACCCATAGCACATCGGCTTTTCCGTTGTCATTGACGACGCGGGCGGCAACAAACAGCAGGTCGGAGACGCGATTGATGTAGCGGATGCCCTCGCGGTTGACGTGTTCGTCAGGGTCCTGGGCCAAAGCCACCATGTCGCGCTCGGCGCGCCGCGCGACCGTGCGGGCGAGATGCAGTGCTGCGGCTGCCGGCGAGCCGCCATTCAGCACGAAAGATCTGAGCGGGGCGAGATCGGCGTTGAGCCGGTCGATGTCGGCTTCGATGCGCGCGGTCTGGCTGGCGATGATGCGCAGCGGCTCGTAGCCCAGATCCTTGCCGGTGTCGGGCGTCGACAGGTCGGCACCAAGGTCGAACATGTCGTTTTGGATGCGGCCCAGCATGGCGTCGATTTCGGCATGCTCGGTCACCGTGTGCACACGCGCCATGCCGATGCAGGCATTGGCCTCGTCGACCGCGCCATAGGCCTCGACGCGCAGGTCGGATTTGAGCCGCCGCTCGCCGGTGCCGAGACCGGTGGTGCCGTCGTCGCCGGTGCGGGTGTAGATCTTGTTGAGCTTGACCATTTCCGACTAACCGCGGGTGAAATAGAGCGTCAGCATGATGAACACCAGCGCCACCGCCTGCAGTAGAACGCGCGCCTGCATCAGCTTGTTGGAGGTGTTGGACGAACCGCCGCGCAGCATGTTGATGAGGCCGCGGATCAGAACGACCACGACGGCGAACATGAAGGCGATGGCGATGATGTGGAATACGGTTGCCATGTTAGGTTCCAGTTCTGTTGGCCGTTGCCGGCTCAGGCTTGCCGGGCCAAAATCTTGTAGAGCAGCGAGGCGGGCAGGATCCGCTTCAGCACGACGCCGATTCTCGCCGGGATCGTGACAACATAATGCGGACGCGGACGCGGCGACAGCAGGGCGTGTCGCAATACCGCATGAACCGCCTCGGGACCAAGCTTCAGCCGCGATTTGGAGCCGCCGCTGTTCAGCCTGTCGAGCTGGGCGCGGTAGGCTTGGTGGTGGGCTGAGTTCTCGCGGTCGATGTAGCGCAGGAACCAGGTCAGTCCGTTGGTGGCGATCTTCGACGTCACCGGTCCCGGCTCGATCATCGAGACATGGATGCCGGTGCCGGCAAGTTCCTGGCGCATGCACAACATCAGGCCTTCGAGCGCATGCTTGGAGGCGGAATAGGCGCCGCGGAAGGGCACCGGCGTCAGCCCGAGGATCGACGAGCAGTTGACGATGCGGCCGTGCCCTTGCGCGCGCATGACAGGAACAATGCGCCGGGTCAGGTCATGCCAGCCAAAGAAATTGGCCTCGAACTGGTCGCGCAGGGCCGCCATCGGCAGATCTTCGACAGCGCCCGGCTGGGCGTGCGCGCCATTGTTGAACAGAGCGTCGAGCCTGCCGCCGGTACGTTCCAGTACGGTTGCGACCAGCGCTTCGATCGACTGGGGTTCGGTGTAATCGAGATAGAGCGCTTCGAGGCCATCGGCCTCAAGTGCCGCCAGATCTTCGGCTTTGCGGGCGGTGGCAAACACGCGCCAGCCCTCGGCCTTCAGCGCGCGCGCACAATAAGCGCCGATGCCCGACGACGCGCCGGTCACGATTATCGTGCGTAACTCCTTGATCGGGTTCACTTCGCTGCCGCCAACACTTGCCAACTGGGGCAAACCCTTCCCATATTCGCGCCCTGGAAACAATCGGACGGAGCGGTAAACTGGACCTGATGCGCAGGATCGTCGCCACAAGGCGGGTGCTCTTTGACGCAGCCGGCCATTTCCATGACGACGACGGCTGGGCGATGGCCAGTCATCTTGCTATCTCCTCGCTGATGGCGCTGTTTCCGTTCCTCATCTTCGCCACCACGCTTGCAAGCTTCCTCGGCGCCGACGCCTTTGCCGAAACCGCCGTGCACCTTGTCTTCGACACATGGCCCGACCAGATCGCCAAGCCCATCGCGCGCGAGGTGGTCAACGTGCTCACCGTGCAGCGCACCGACCTTTTGACCTACGGCGTGGTGCTCGCTGCCTTCTTCGCCTCCAACGGCGTCGAGGCGTTGCGCACCTCGCTCAATCGCGCCTACCGGGTTACCGAGACGCGCACGATCTGGTTCCGGCGCACCCAAAGCCTGTTTTTCGTGCTCATCGCCACGATCAGCTTCGTTGCCATCTCCGTACTTCTGGTCTTCGCGCCGATCATTGCGCGCATCCTCGAAGCCAAGTTCGTGTGGATTCAGCCCTATATGGGCACCATCACCGTGTGGCGCTTCACCATCGCCTCGGGTGTTATCGTCTTTGGCCTGTTTGCCGTGCATATGTGGCTGCCGGCGGGGCGCCGCCGCTTCCTCAGCATCATACCGGGCATCGTCTTCACGCTGATCGCCTGGCTCATCGGCTCGACGATCTTCGCCGCCTATCTCGACACCTTCTCGTCCTACGTCACCACCTATGCTGGCCTCGCCTCGATCATGATCGCGGTGGTGTTCCTTTACATCATCTCTGCGATCTTCATCCTGGGCGGCGAGCTTAACGCCGCGATCAGCCGTTACCTCGAAGCCCGCGCCCGCGTTCCGGGTTGAGCCGTCGCAAGGCCGACGCCCAGCGTGGCGATCGCCATGCCAACCAGCTGGACCAGTGACAGCTGCTCGCCAAACAGCAGCCAGGCGATGACGGCCGTCACCGATGGCACAAGGTAGAACAGCGATGCGACCTTCGACATCGCGCCGTCGCGGATCATCACCATCAAAAGAAAGATCGCGCCGATCGACAGCACGACGACCAGCCAGGCCATGGCGAAGATCAACTCGCCATTGACCGTCATCTGGCGTGTCTCGAAGATCATCGAGGCGGCCGCCATCAGGATCGCTGCACCGACATATTGCCAGAAGGTGCCGGTCACGAGATCGCCGGTCGACCCGACGCGCTTTTGCCAGATGGTGCCGGCGCTGATGCCGGCCATGGCGATGACGGAGGCCGTCAGCGTCTGCCACGTCACGCCGCCGCCGAGTGTGCCGAGCTTCGGCGACAGCACGATCATCACGCCGACGAAGCCGACAGCAAGGCCTACCCAATGGCGCGGGCGGATCTCTTCGCCAAGCAGCTTGCCGGCCAGCACTGCCGTTACCAGCGGCTGGAGACCTGCGATCAGCGCCGACAATCCCGCTGGCAGGCCCTGGTGGATCGCCCAGAACACGCCGCCGAGATAGACCCCGTGCAGCAGCATGCCGATGAGCACGGCATGAAGGGCTGCGCGCCGCGAAAGCCGCCCGGAGCCCAGCACCAGCATCACCGCGCCCAGCACCATGAATGCCAGGACGAACCGCACGGCGAGGAAGGTGAACGGCTCCGCCCATGGCATGGCGTAACGCGCGCCGATGAAGCCGGTCGCCCACAGCAGCACGAAGGTCGCCGGGATCAGCCGCTTTGTAGTGGAGGTCATGGGTGCCCCGAGCGTCGCCGGACGCCGCGCCCGGAAAGGAAGTTTATCGAAATCGCTCTAATGCCGAATATTAGGACAAGCAAAATGAAACGATTGATCCATAGGTTCACCGGACCTGATCTGACGATCCGATCCGGATGAAGCATGCCCCGGAGGCGGCCCGGTAGAACCGCCCCTTAGATCTGCATTGTCGGCCTGTGAAAGGACCGCGGATGTTGTGGAATCTGGATCCGGGCTGGCTGATGATGGCGATCGCCTTCGTCGCCGTCATGGCGTTTTTCTTCGGCGCAGCCCTCGACGCCATCATGAAGGAGGACGGGTTTGGCCCGACCGGCAACATGGTGCTGTTCACCGCCGGCTTCTTCGGCGCGGTGCTGGCTGCCAACAGCTACGGCATCACTTTGCGCAATTTGAGCCTGGCTACCGCCTGGGGGCTCGGCGGCGCCTTCGTCTTCATCTCAGTTCTGGCTCTGCTCAAGGCTGCTCTCGCTCGGCTCCTACAGCCCTAGCCCTGCCATCACCATCTCGGGCGTCTCACCAGCCTCACGCAACGCGCTGAGGCCGGTGTCGCGTTGGCTTTTCGACAGCTTGCGTCCGTCCGGCCCGAGCACGAGCCTGTGGTGGAAGTAGGTGGGCTGGGGCAGTTTGAGAACTTCCTGCAGCAACCGCTGCACCGAAGTCGCGAAATACAGATCCTGGCCGCGCACGACGTGGCTCACCCCTTGCAGCGCATCATCGATCACCACGGACAGGTGATAGCTGGTGGGAATCTCCCGCCGCGCGATGATGACATCGCCCCATTGCTGGGGGGCGGCGGCGATCTCGGACGATGCGCCCATGCTCTCGTTTGTCCATTCGCGCCAGCTCAACGGGCCCTTCAGTCGCGTCAGCGCTGCCTCCGTGTCGAGCCGCCAGGCAAAGGGGGCGCCCCCATCGATGCGTCGCTTACGCTCGCGCGCCGACAGCGTCTTGTCATTACCAGGATAGACCGGGGCGCCATCGGGATCGCGCGGCCAATCTTGCCCGGTGGCTTCATGATCCATGATGGCGCCACGGATTTCGCCACGGCTCATGAAGGCGGGATAGACCAGCCCCTCGCGCTGCAGCCGCTCCAGCGCTGCCTGATAACAGCTGAAATGCTCGGACTGACGCCGCACCGGTTCTTCCCAACCAAGCCCAAGCCAGGCGAGATCGCGARAGATTGCCGCCTCGAATTCCGGAGTGCAGCGGGTCACGTCGATGTCTTCGATGCGCAGCAATAGCCGCCCGCCGGTTGCATTGGCCATGCGCTGGTTGGTCAGCGCAGAAAGCGCATGACCCAGATGCAGTTCACCATTCGGGCTCGGCGCGAAGCGAAAGACAGGAGCAGTCATGAGCGTTGCGGTTTCGGATTGAACGGTTGCGTTGTCGATTGCTACGTTGCCCGTCGCAACCTAACAAGTGACGCGATGCACCGGATTTCCAATCTCGACGACGTCAATCTCGGTCTCGATGCGCTTTGCGCGCTCGATCCGCGGCTAAAGGCCGTGCGCGAAATGGCCGGCGACGTGCCGCTCAGGCTGACCGAGCCAGGTTTTGCCAGCCTTGCTTCGATCATCGTTTCCCAGCAGGTGTCGACCGCGAGCGCCAGGGCTATCTTCGGCCGCTTCACTGCTCTTGTTGACCCGTTGACGCCTGAGGTGCTGCTCGCCGCCGGCGAGGGCGTTTTTCGCGAGGCCGGACTGTCCAGGCCCAAGCAGCGGACATTGCTGGCAGTGGCCCAGGCAGCAAGCGACGGACTCGACCTCGACGGGCTCTGCCTGCTCGACGCCCAGGAGGCGATGGCTGCAATGGTCGCCATATCAGGCATCGGCCCTTGGACGGCGGAGGTTTATCTGCTGTTTGCCGCTGGCCACCCCGACATTTTCCCCGCCCGCGACGTCGCGCTGCAATCGGCTGTCGGCCATGCGCTGGGCATCGATCCGCGCCCCGGCGAAAAGGCACTGATTCGGCTTGCCGAATCATGGGCGCCGTGGCGAGGGGTCGCTTCGCGGCTGTTCTGGGCGTATTATCGCGAGACCCGCGGTCGCGATGGTGCACCGCCGGCCGGAAATCCTGCTTAAATCCGCGAAATCGCGATTTTTTGACAGGCTTTATGACCGACTAGGCGCTTCACATTCCTGTCACCTCGGGCTTACAGTATTCGCACCGTTAGGTTCGAGGACCGAGGAGGTAGTGGAAGTGACGGTCGCCGTGTCTCCGGATGGGCTCCCAGCACTGGTGCTGAATGCGGATTATCGTCCGCTCAGCTACTACCCCTTGTCGCTCTGGTCCTGGCAGGACGCGATCAAGGCGGTGTTCCTCGACCGCGTCAACATCGTTGCCGAATATGATCACGCGGTCTCCTCGCCGACTTTTTCGATGAAGCTGCCCAGTGTCGTCAGCCTGAAGCATTATGTGAAGCCGTCGCGCTATCCCGCCTTCACGCGTTTCAACGTGTTCCTGCGCGATCGTTTCCAGTGCCAGTATTGCGGCACGCCGGAGGATCTGACCTTCGATCACGTCGTCCCGCGCCACAGCGGTGGGGCGACGACCTGGGAAAATGTCGTTGCCGCCTGCTCGCCCTGCAATCTCAGGAAGGGTGGGCTGATGCCGGCGCAGGCCAAGATGTGGCCGCTGCAAAAGCCGTTCCAGCCGACGGTGCACGACCTGCACAACAATGGCCGGCTGTTCCCGCCCAACCATCTGCACGAAAGCTGGATGGATTATCTCTACTGGGATGTCGAGCTGGAGCCGTAGAGGCTTTCGTTCTTCTCCCCGTTTACGAGGAGGTGAGGTGCGGTCCGCGCAGCGGGCAAAAAGCCAATTGCTTGGCTTTTTGAGCATCGAACGCCGGCAGGCAGATGAGGGGCAGCACAAGCTCTCGAACGTTGGCGTAGCCCCTCATCCGGCTTCGCTACGCTCAGCCGCCTTCTCCCCGTGAACGTGGAGAAGGAAACGATCATCAAGCCTTCGCGAACGCACCGCGCAGGGCAACCACAGCCAGGAACGCGCTGGCGAGCACGTTCCAGCCGGCAAAGGACAGGCCGAGCACGCGCAGCGCCGCATCCTCGCAACGCGGCGGCACAACGTCATTGAGGACGTCCAGGAGCCCCTTGCCGCCGGTGTCGATCGTGCCGCTCACCGCCGCGCAGTCGGTCGGGCCTGCCCACCAGCGCCATTCGACGCCGGCATGATAGCCGCCGAGATAGAGCCCGTAGAGCATCAGCAGCCCGCCGACGGCCAGCAAGCCGCGCGTCAGCCAGGCTGGCCAGTGCATCGCCGACGAAAGTGCTGCCAGCGCCATCAGCGGCACGCCGACATAATAGGGCGTGCGCTGCTCGAGGCAGAGCTTGCAGGGCATGTAGCCGCCCAAGTGCTGGAAGCCCAGCGCCGTGCCGACGACAACAGCCATGGCAACGGCGAGGAAGATTGCGGTCAGCGTCTGGCTGCGGCCGGTCGGGGAGGCGAGGGAGGTCATTCTTTGGTGCCCAGCTGTTGTTACCGGCATCTGCCGTTCAGTGCAGGTATCTGACGAGAAGATAAAGCAAAATGAGGGCAGCCGCCGCGAGGCCTGCCAGCAGGCCAAGGCGTTTTTCGATGAAGTTCCTGATCGGCTCGCCATAGGTCCTGAGCAGCCAGGCCAGGAACAGGAAACGTGCGCCGCGGGCAATGATCGCCGAGACGATGAACCAGCCGAGCGGAAAACCGATGACGCCCGACAGGATGGTGACCACCTTGATCGGCGGCAGGTGCGAAAGGCCCGACGTCACCAGCATCAACAAGATGATGCCGGTGCCAGACGACAGCTTCAACGCTTCGAATTCGTCATATTTGCCGTAAAATTCCAGCACGGGCTTGGCCACCGCCTCGAAGGCGTAGTGGCCGATATACCAGCCGGCTATGCCGCCAAGCACCGAGGCCACGGTTGCCACGATCGCATAACGATAGGCGCGGTCTGGGCGCGACAGCGCCATCGGCAAATAGAGCACGTCGGCGGGCACCAGGAAGACCGAGCTTTCGACGAAGGCAATGAAGGCCAGCCACCATTCGGCGGATTTCCTTGCCGAGAGCGACAAGGTCCAGTCGTAGAGTCGGCGAAGCATCGGGCCCCCTTGAAATGTGCGCTGCCTGTTTAGGAAGAATTGCTGGGGCGCACAATGCTTGGGGGCTTCACGAATGCACAAGCTGGGGTAACCGGCACAATCTGTCGCATGACCACACCCAAAGGCACAGCTGCCACTGATGATCGCGTCGGTGAGGACGGTGAGATCGTGGCATCAAGTTGAAGAAAGACGCCGCTGCCCAGTTGACGGAGGGCGGCTCAACCGTATAGTCCGCGACCATTCTGTCCATCTAGGACAGGCCCCTATGGCGGAATTGGTAGACGCGCTCGACTCAAAATCGAGTTCCGCAAGGAGTGCTGGTTCGATTCCGGCTAGGGGCACCAACCCTTTTCGAGGGCTTTGATATTAAAGGCTAATTCGCCTTTTTTGTCCCACTTTCTCCAATGGCCTGAACGAGTGGGACAATTCCGTCCATTTTTTGTTCCGGGTTTAGCTTGTCAGCGGCACTCGCAGCGAGTCGCCGGCGGTTCGCTTTCTTGGTGTAGTGCGTCGTCTGCGCCTTCGTGGTCCATCCGAAAATTGCCATCAACTGTTCGTCGGTTGCGCCGTTTTCCGCCGCAACCGTTGCGCCAGCTTTCCGCAGCCCGTGCATCGAGCATTCAGGTAGCTCGGCCTCGTCACACCACTGTCGCATCTTGTTCCCAAGCCCGTTGACGGTGAACGGCTTGTTGAACTCGGTGACAAGGAAGGTGAGGTTGCCGGTTTCGCTGCTGTCCAGTGTGGCGCGCAGCGGCGCAATGACCGGGAGCTCGACCACGACGCCCGAAGATTTCGCAGTCTTTCCTGGACGAATGGTCAACCACCCGTCGCGGATATGCTGCCGCCCAACGATAGCCAGGTCGGACAGACGCAGGCCGGTAAACATCGCGAGATGAAGAGCAAGGCGGGCCTTAGTGCCGACGGGGTGACGCTGCTCGTACTGCAATACCTCTTCTCTGGTCCAAGTGTGGAAGCCGTCGCCGGAATGCAGCCGCTTGATGCGCAGAGCCGGATTGACCTTGGCAATGTCGTTCTCCACCGCCCATCCGAAGAGCGCGGACAGAACTTTCACGATGTCGTTTTGGGCACCAGCGGTCGAGCGGAGCGTGTCCCGAATTTCGAGGATGTGCTTACGCTCCATAAGCGCGAAGGGCAGGGACCCGCGCTTCTTGTCGCGGTGCTTGCTCAAGGCAATTTCGTCGAGCAGGCGTGCGCGCCTTGCCAAGCCGCTGGCGGCGATCTTCGCGCGGGCTTTGTATTGGTGAATGAGCCATAGAAGCGAACCTTCGGCTGCGCCGGCAGGCCCCTTAGCCGTCTCGGCCCCGGCCTTCTGGTATGGCAAGCCGAGCCGCGCACAAGACACTTCGGCCTCGAACTCTTTAGTTCCCGGCGACTCGGTGAGCCGTACCTTCGAACGGCCAGGCGCGCGGAAATACAAGCGCACGTTTTTGCGCTTGTCTCGGTCAATGGTTACGCCTTTAGGAAGCTTCTTCGGCATCAGTTCCAAGGATTGCTCCCTTCGGGCTTCAGGTCAACGGCCTCCGAGCGGTGTGGTAAACGCCGGAAGGCGTCCGCCACCTCTTGAACGTCCCAGACAATACGACCGAAAATCTGCCTGCCGTCCGGCATCATGCCTTCATGAACCAGCCGATCGAACAAGGTTGAGCTGATGCCGATGAAGGCTGCAGCCTGTTCGCGGCTGATGCCGACCGGCGGCAGGCTGTCGGGGAGGGGGCGTGCTTTCATGCCGCCCTCCAGATGATGCCAACCCAGATGCCGGCGAGGCCGACACCTACGATCGATGCCAGAAGGAAAAGCTCGGCGGCAGACATGGGCGCAGCGGCTGGTCGACAGGTGGTCCGCAGTGCGCCGAAGCGCTCGGCATGCCAATCGGACCGGCGTTGCAGGTCGAGGGCTCGCTTTGAGTGATAGAGCGCCAGCAGGGAGCGGATCAGCCTCATGCCGCTTCCTCCTCGGATACGCCGGCCATGTGGCAGGCTAGGCCAAGCAGCCACTGACCAAGATTGCCGTCGCCGGTCGAGCGATGGTGCTCGACGAGGTAGGCCATGCCGCGCTTCAGGCCATCAAGCGAAGAGTACGGATGCTCGATGATGGCCCAAATCGCATCGAATGTGGCTTCGCTGGTTATGGCCTGCGCCGCTTCGGCTGTCGCCTTGGCATCCTTGCCGGATGCGTTGTCAGTCGCCTCGCAGGCCGCGTCCAGCGTCACCCACGTTGCGGCGTGTGCAGCGATCAGGACTTCGATCTCTCGGAGGTCAGCCATTGCGACGCCCTCCCTCCAAGAACCGATGGTCACGCACTTTGATGTCCGCAACGACGATGGCGAGCACGCTGTCGTCGAACTGTTCTTTCGAGCAGTAGTGATCGGAATAGCGCTGGTTCTCTTTGAACAGCCGAAGCCGGTCGATCATGTTCTGGACGCAGACGAGCTCGGGACCGACGCCATTGTGGTAGACGTAAGTACCCTCCCCGACATAACCGTGCACCGGCTTGACCAGCACGAAATCGAAGCCTTCGCGCAAGCGTGGGAACATGCCGTCGCCGAGGACTGGGTCGATCCGCAGAGCGTCGGAAAAGATTGCGTCGGTTGGCACGTCGATTGGAAACAGGTCGTTCATGAGCTTGCACCGCCTTCCGCATGGCGCAGGATCGATGCAGCGATCTGCCCGTGCCATTGTATGGCGTGGCGGATGGCGAGTTTGGCCATTCCCTTGCCGCTTTTGTCCCACGCGGCCAGCGCCTGGGCCTTGATAAGCAGCCCCTCCATGGTGAGATCGGGTTCATTCATCATCGCCGCGATGAGGTCTTCCATTTCATCGCGGAACCTGTGCGTAAC
>NZ_JBFUIP010000125.1:0-17107 GCF_056401815.1 Aminobacter sp. P4_D5
GGGGAATGAGATTGTCGGTCACGAGGAGTGATCTCGACGAGGCCATTGGCGCGCTCGTCGGAAACTGCTCCATAGAAGCATTGCCGAAAGACACGCAGAAGTTTGATGATCTTCGCGATCATCTTCCGGCAGGCACGCGTGTCTACGTCGCCTATACGTCAGGTTCAACCGCTGAAATCGTCGACGCCGCCGAAAAGCTCCGACATCAGGGCATGGAGCCGGTACCGCACATCCCGGCGCGACGCTTCGCAAGCCATGACGAACTCAAGGGGTTCCTCGGCAAGCTCGCCGCGCGCGCTGCGGTCAAGCAGGTCCTGTTGGTTGGCGGCGATGTGGCGCGCCCCGAAGGCCCCTACGCCGCCTCGCTGGATGTGCTGAGGACAGGCATGCTCGAAGGCCATGGCATTGAGGCCATCGGCTTGGCCGGACATCCTGAAGGCCACCCTGGAGTGGCCCGCGAAGCGCTGCGCAACGCCTTGATCGACAAGTGCGAATATGCCGCCAAGGTGGGCCTGGACGTGTCGCTTGTCACACAGTTCCTGTTCGACACCGACAAGCTGTTTGCCTGGCATGCCGACTTCGTCGAAAATGCCGCGCCCGGCATCGCCGTGGATGTCGGCCTGCCCGGCCTCGCCAAAATGACCACCCTCATGCGCTTCGCCAAGGATTGCGGCGTTGGCGCCTCTTTTGGCATGCTGACACGCCACGCCGGCCGCGCCTTCAAGCTGGCCACGTCCTTTTCGCCCGAAGACACGCTGCTCGAACTGGCAGATGGCGTGCGCAAGTCAGGGCGGCCAATTTTCCGGTCTGTCCACTTCTACCCGTTCGGCAGCTTTGAGAAGACGGCCGAATGGCTGCGCGGGCTGCAGTCGCAGAGACCTGCGCGCGGCCAGCCGCACCTGGCCGAGGCGCTCTGAGCGCCTGTCCAATCCCTGCAATTCCTATCCAATCGACAGAAATTCCGTTGTCATAACAGGAGGAACCATCATGACAGCCAACATCACCCGCCTCGTTGTCTCGGCCCATGAAGAGCCAGGTTGGGACTACGGCACTATCCGCGGACCCTACTCGCAATTCCACGTTGCCAACGGCGCGAAGTACACGGTCTACAACAATCGCCTGATGCCGGTGTCGCAGAAGATCGACCGCCTGGACGGCTATTGGGCGCTGCGCACCAAGGCCGGCCTGTTCGACACCGGCGAACGCCCTGTCCAGATCAAGGGGCCGGATGCCGCAAAGTTCTGCAACCGCGTGTTCACCCGCGACTGCGCAAAGCTGAAGCCCGGTCGCGCCGGTTACGGTTTGCTGTGTTACCCTAACGGTACGATCCTGTGCGACGGCGTGCTGATGCGTCTCGAGGAAGACACCTACTGGTACGTCCAGGCTGACGGTCCTGTTTTTTCCTGGTTCATTGCCCACTCGCAGGATCTCGACGTCGAAATCTCGGACCCGGAATCCTGGGTCACGCAGATCCAGGGCCCGGCCTCGCTCGACATCCTGGCGAAGCTCAGCGACACCGGCGTTCCGGCTGAATTCAAATACTTCTCAGTGGCTAGGACGACCATCGGCGGCCAGCCGGTTATCCTATCGCGCACCGGCTGGACCAACGAGATGGGATTCGAAGTCTACACGCTGCCGAACGGCGGCAAATTCGATGGCGCAGCCATGTGGGAACGCTTCATCGCAGCCGGCAAGCCGCACGGCATGGAGATCTGCGCACTCGACAGCATGGACATCCGCCGCATCGAAGGCGGCATCCTCAACAACGGCTCTGACATGGATGAAACCATGACTCCGTTCGAGGCTGGCCTCGGTGCATTCGTCGACCTTAGCAAGGACGACTTCGTCGGCAAGGCCGCGCTGGCCAAGGCCACCGGTTCGAACCGTGTCGTCGGCCTCAAGTGCCCAGGCGGCGAACCGCTTCGTCTCGGCGCAGTGTCGATCGGCGGCAAGAAGGTCGGTTTCGTCACTGCGGGCGCCTGGTCGCCCTATCTCAAGCAGGGTGTGGCGATCGTCCGCCTCAGCACCTCCATGGCTTCAGGAACTGCGGTAGAGGTGTTCTGCCGGGACGGCAACACGCATGTCGCGACCCTCGACGACATGCCGCTCTATGACAAGGAAAAGAAGATCCCGCGGGGCCTTGAGCCGAGCATTCCGGTCCAACACGCGGCCGAATGATCAAATATCGGCCCGTTAGCCAATCAGGCTGATGCTATCAAAATGCTTCGGACCGCGGACGGCCTCGGCCGCCCGCGGTCCTCTCTATTGTTTGATCCGGTCTTTCCGATAGGACATCGCAATCAACCTGATCGCCCGTCGCATGCGGAGCGACGGACCAAAGATTGACAACAAGCGTCGGCAAGCCGTGTTCGTCACTGGAGCTATTCTCCGAAGCCGGATACTACCTTGAGGTAGACGCTACGAGCACTGTCGCCTTGCCTCTGTGCTTTTTGGCGACGTGAGATACTATCGGGTCTGATTGCGCATGAGGATTTATTGAAATGCCGAAATTGGGCATGGCGCCCATTCGCCGGAAGCAGTTGATCGACGCCACCTATCTGGTTCTGCATCGCGATGGCATCGATGACCTAACACTGAAGAAGATTGCTACGGAGGCAGGCGTAGCCACTAGCATTATCACCCACTATTTCGGCACCAAGGAAGCRCTGATCGCCGAGACGATGTCGGACCTGGTCGGCAGTTTGCTCCGCGAAGTCCGCGACAGGCGCAAGCAGGCAAAAAGCACGATCGACGAGATCGTGGCGATCGTCGATGGCAATTTCGCGCCCTCGCAGGTGTCCCCCCTGGCGGTGTCGGCTTGGCTCTATTTCTGGAGTCGCGTCCCGTACGACCCGGCTTTCGATCGCATGCAGCGCCTCTGCGACTATCAATTGCGCAAGTATCTCGCCAGATCGCTGAAGGACTTGGTGTCGAAGGAAGAGGCCGACGACATCGCCGAGACCATTGTCTGCCTCTCCTATGGGTTCTGGCTGCAATTCGCCCATCGCCAGGGCGAATTCGACGTCGCGCGCGCTCATCGCATGGCACTCCAGGTCATCGAAGCCCGAATCCAGACCGCCTGGCAAAAGAACCTCCACCTCACCGAGCGAACCTCTCTGGGGGGATGAAGGGCATGGTGTCAGACATAGCGTGCATTGCTGCCGAACGGCGATCCACGCGGATGCGTCACTGTCGCCGCCTGAGGGCCATTTGACGTAAATTGATTTCACCGCGGCGATTGGCAGTATTGGCCCAATTGGGGCCGAAAGTGGTCTGTCTGCTAATCGGAGGCAGCCGAATAAAGCCGCCGCAATTGCCGGGTTCCATGGCGAGCAATCAGTGTCCGGCTTCTGTCACACCCGCATACTGCCCCCTCACTGGAGCTTTCGGCTTTACGACCGGTTCCCGTTGACCACCCCTTTTGTTGGAGTGCTCCACCATTCGCACATTTACGAAGATTGTCCTTATTCTCGCCGCCGCGGTGGCCGCCTTCTATGTCGTTGACTACTTCATGGATCGTAGACATGTTCTCGCCCGGGTCCCGAAGCCCCTTGAGGTCGAGGCCATTGAGTACCGACTTGAGCAGGCTTGGGGTCTGGGGTTCATGCCCGGCGACAATGAGACGGGGTTTGTCGTTTACCTCCTAACCGCGCCAAGCGCGGAGTGGGCAATAGCCCAGGGGCAAAATCTACGAGATCGATTGCCAGGCGGGGCGGAGAAGTGGCACCCAACACCCGTTGACGAGAGCGAAGTTGACGAGTGGCACCATTACGACCACGACCCCGACATGATGACTGAGACACGCCCCGATAAGCACCGGACAACGATTTCCGAATTTCTCGAAAAGTATGGCTTTACGATTGCCATTGAAAGCGGCCGCGACGCTGAGGCCAATCACGCGATCAATTCCAACGGTTCATTCTACTCGTATGGTCGCGGGGGGAGCGTCACCATTGTCGATCCTGCTCGTGGCAAAGTATACTTCACCTACGCAGGTTGACTCTCAGGGGCCTCGTCCGTCCACAGATCCTGATCTGGCTCCAAGTGCAGGATTTGAATCTGGGCTGCGCTCAGATCGGATTGGCGGAAGTAGCGCTCCCTGGCCTATTGCCGCCGCGAGAGGATATAGGTGGTCGGCCGCCCGCCTTTGGCGAGACCGATGTTGTCGCCTTCCACGCAGACGGCAAGCTTGTCCTGCGCACCGGCGAGCGACGATTGACGGCGCCCCGCCCGCCGGTAAGTGACGAGGCCCCGCACATTACCCGAAATGGCCACTCAGGGGCCGTAAGCGGTCTGTCAGGTTTCGGTAGAAAAGGCGGGAAGCTGCCATTTGGCGGCTTGATACTTGCCTTTAGGTCGCCTTGTCTAACGGCCCAAAAGCGGTAGTAAATCGCGCCTATGAATTATCGACCCTGCCCCTCACCTTCCGAGGCTTTGCAAATCGCCGAAGCTGCGTTTCGCTCGCGATACAGCGGTGCGTTGTTTGCGTACGTCGCGGGATCGATCATGCGAGGACAAGGCACGCGCCTGTCCGACATCGATCTGGTTGTCGTTTTCGACTCTCTCGAAGCGGCTCGCCGCGAATCCTTCGTTTTCAGAGGGGTTCCGGTGGAAGCCTTTGTTCATGACACCGGGACGCTGACATGGTTCGTTCACGACGACGTATCGCGCGCGAGGCCCTCTATCCTCAACATGATCGTCGAAGGTCGGGTTATCGGCGATGCTCCCGAGCGCGCCGAGGTGTTGCGCGAGACGGTATCGGCTCGCCTCTTTGCTGGGCCACCCACGTTAGGGCAAGTCGAATTGAATGCCCTGCGATATGAGATCACGGATGCGATTGACGATCTGCGTGGCGACCGAACTGGCGCCGAGGTGCTGGCGATAGGCGTTATGCTTTATCCGAAGCTGGCAGAGCTTGCCTTGCGCGGTCGAGGTCACTGGAATGGAACCGGCAAATGGACGCCGCGCCTCCTGGCAGCGGCCGACGAACTCTTGAGTAATAGGTTTGATACAGCGTTCCGGGCCCTATTTGCATCGGGAGTATCCGACCTGGTCATCGACTTGGCGGAAACGGAACTGGCTTCACATGGGGGTCCGTTGTTCGACGGGTATCGCAGCACCGCTCCTACATCTTGGCGCGCGTGAGCCGATGCCTACCTTTCTCATCCCACGGCCAAAGACCGGACAAGCAGGAAGCCACCAGCTAACATCATTCCCGGCTCGGCAATCGTAGACCCGAAGCGGAGATCTATTGACGGGCATTGTTGGGGCCGATTCCAGACGGACGGCTCTCAGGCACCGACGGCGGTATAGCTGCCATTTGTTGGGAAGCGATCAGCGCGACCGCTACCGACCTAGTCGCGGACCTTCGTCGCCATTTCCAGGTATCCGAAAATCGGTCTGTCGCTAGGAGCATTTTCCATCATGTCCTATCTTCGGCAGAAAATCAGCGAAGCTGAAGCCCTCAGAAGGTCGAGGAATCAGGAGACCGCAGAGGTATGGTGAGCGTCTTTCCTCCTTTTCTCGGCTGCCTCCAGAGCGACCGTCAGCTTGGCATGTCTTTCCTGCAGTTCCTCAAGCGGCACATGTGGCAGCATCCAGTCTGGTTGTGGCCAAGGGTTTGCCTTTTCCTCGTCGCGTCGCTTGCTGATCTTCTCAATCTCCTTTCTGAAACGCTCTTCCGGGTCCCAGTCGCCTCTGTCTAGCAAGGGCACGCCATATTCCTTGGCGAGGATGTCATTTATCAGGACAGCCTCAAGGCCGATCCAAGCATAACGAAAGGTACGCTCCTCAAAAGCGTCGTGATATTCTGGAGGGCCGTCACCGTATTCCCAAAGCGACGATACTGATCTGTTTGCCAGGTAGATTTTGTTCGGGATCGAACGAATCCGGTACTGGAGCTTTGTCGGGAAACTGCCCCAATTCCAGCTGTCAGGAAAATCGATCCATGGTGTCTTCACCGTCGTTTTCCAGATGCCTGTTTGACTGTCCATATGCAGCGGGTCATCGACGACCTCTGAGCATGCGGCAACAAGGCGGTCGAACTCCGTCACGAGTGAAAAAGCCAATACTTCGGCTTCAGTTTTCCGCTTCCAGTGAGCTGTTATCCACTCTCTGAGCCAGTTTAGTAAGAACAAAACTATACCGGCGGCAAGGGCCACGGTGAGCCCTGGCAGAACTGTCGACAGCCACGTCGGAGGTGCCGACGATGCTGTGCCAATCGCGAAACTGATGAAATTCATGCGGCCTCCGCCCGATAATCGGCCGACCTTACATAACTCGGCGACGAGGTGAACAGAACTGTCGTGCAGTTGTCTTCGAAACTTCAAGTCCAGTAGAAGGCGGCTTTTCCTAGTGATTTCCTAGAACCTGCCTTTGCGCTTCCCACCCCATAGACGCTGTAGACCTTGGCACATCTGCTTCCAACGCAGGAAATGATTTTCCGCGGCTCATCTGGAGGCCTTCGGGTCCCGCTATGCGGACAGCTGCCGTTCGGCGCCGACAATCATGCTTCCGATCGGTAGCAATATGCGTCTCGCCATTTGCAGACGTAGTTATGAGATGGCATCATCGGCGAATGAGTACCGTCAATATGAGTTCGAAGTTCGATTAAGATCATGGAATTACCTCACAGCTTCAAAGCCTTCATGTTTCAGACCGGGGTCGATCGCATATGCGAAGCTTACCGTGTATCGGTCGCCACCATGGAGAAGGCCCACCGCGCAGCGCAAGAGTCCTATGCAAACTACGAAGCGAGCGGGGAGGATGACTCAGAATATGACGAAGATGGCTGTCTGATCCACAGCACTCGACATGCACTCAATTATGATGAGATGCACGCAGGCCTCGCGGTCACTGTCGTGCGGGAGGCATTCATCACCAGCGCATTCCRCTATTGGGAGCTTTCTGCACGAGGATGGACTGGCCTTTACGAGAGGAAGGACACATATCCAGTGCTGAGTGAGACGAGCGCCAAGAGGTATGCTGTAAGTCCGAAACTTGCAGAGTTGAATACCCTCAACAACCTTCTCAAGCATAGCGGCAGCGATAAGGCCCTTTCACTTTCGAGGATCCGTCCCGATTATTTTTCGCCGCTGTCTCCTGAGCAAGGCAGCGTCACCCATGAAAGCTTGAGGCTGCGCATCACACACGAGCATGTCGAGGAGGCGTTTGCAATCGTACGGGCATCGGGTCCAGCCTACGGCGTTTAAAGATCGCCCGCCCGCGAATGTCCCCTGTGGGGCCGGAAAGCCGACTGTCTGGTTTCGGCGCCTGCTCGCGACAAGCTGCCCTTCAGCTCCCGACTCCCGTTGCGGTCTTTCTGCCCAATTTGCCGCGACCCGAAACCCGCCATTCGAAGGTACCTGGCATTCGGCTTGCCGGGGCCGATTGTAGCGTGGCGGCTGTTGAGCGGACACTAGCAACGATCGGACTCTCAGCGCGTTCAGTGTAAGTGATCGTCGGACACGGTCGGACTGAAGTTATGGGATACGTTCCAAAAAAGGACGACGAGTTTGACCTCCGGTCCCGGTGAGCTCGCCGTTCCCCGGTTCAGCCTAGACTGTGACCAGTTCGGCCAGCTTCGCCGCTACATCCGCCATCGTGGACTCCGCCGTGTTTAGCCCGTTTCGCGAGGCCAGTAGGGGACTTACTTCGCGGAGAGCGTCATACGTTGTCTGATGCACGATGGGCACAAGTCGCTCGCCCGCCAGTAGTGCCGAAAGTTCCCTGTCGGCGACACCCCCTTTAGGGAGGGTACTCAGCATGGCGGGGGTCACCAACACAATCCCCACTCGCGAACTCGCCAATCCCTTGTCAATAGAGCGCATGAACGGCTCGCCTAAGCCAATGTCCTTCTCGCTGAACCGGACCCGGACTCCGCGTGCCTCAAGAAGGTCGTTCAGTTCTTTGGCGGCTTTCTGTCGATCGTCCCAAGCATGGCAGAGGAAGACGTCACGGAGTTCCGGCCGCGTGGAGGCTAGTTCTTCAACGTTGGCCCGGACGGGGGTGAGTTCCCGCACTTCCGCAGGGGTGTAGAATACAACCGAACCGGGCCTCGACCAACTCGCTTTTACACGGCCAGTCCCACCTCCGCTGCTTCGGCCGCCTCCACCGCTTGCCGGTGAGGAGTAGGAGGAAGGCGACGAATAGGACGGGGACGAGTACCCGCTACTGTAGCCATAGCCGTACCGCGAGCGGCCACGACATGCAGGACAGTTTGCCGCTGCGCTCGCTGACCGATGGCCTTCTCTCGGTGCCGTGCATCTTGCCATGTGATCGATAACCTCCCCAGGCCCACGCGGGCGAATCTAGCCAGCCTCGCAGAATATGATTCGCAGATTATCCGGTTTAGATCATTAGCGAAGATGCGAACTATATTTAGAACCGCTTTAATAATCTCTCGGTGCCAGAGGCGGCTTGGAGGAATGATTGCAGCTCGTTCGATCGATCGAGACGAGGCGCCTTGCTATCCGACTGAAGCGGGCCAAAAGCGGAAAGTCTTCTTTGCCGAGAAGAGCGAAAGTCTGCCGCTAAAGCGAAGGAGAAATTTCACTGTGATGCGTCTGGTGGTTAAGCCGTTGTTTGCTGGATCAGTTTGGACGGTCACGGGTCTGGCGTAAGTTCACCCCAGACCGCAATACCTGCTTGCAAGATGGTTAGGATAATCAGCGCCGCAGTCAGCCATCCGATGCGACTCTGCTGTCGGATATTGTCGTCGTGACGTTCCTTCTCGGCCTCCATGTTCTCCAGCGTCGCCACCGCCTGGTCTTTCATAGAGTAGCTGGCACCGTCTCGAGCGAGGTCGCCGGAATGAACCAGCGAGTCGAGTATCATCGAATAGTGGCTCTCGGTCTGGTCGTACCGAGGGTGTAGGACCGACCGGCTGGTGTAGATGTCGGCGATCACCGTCACGACGCTCGCGTGATAGTCCGGTTTTTCAATGTTCTTCTGAACGAAGTGCCTGAGCACTCTCATACGATCACCGCGCACCAGTTCCGTCTGGTTGAACTGGCGCTGAAGCATATTGTCCCACCAGACCGAGCGGGCGGGGTAGAACGTCCACAAAGCCCGGAATAACGAAAGTGGCGTGGTGTAGGTGAAGCGGGCCGAGCGGTAAGTGTGCAGGAACGATACCGCCATCCCCTTCAAATCATCATTGGTGACGAGACGCTCCTGAGGCTGTCCTCGCGGGTCGTCAAACCAAAGCCCCAGAACGCTTTCATCGTTCATTTCTCGAACGATGAAGCGCCTCACGCCTTCCCGGTCGTGCAGGTAGATGTGGAAGAAGTCCTGATCGCGCGGTGCCTCAGCAAAGATATCCTGCTGCTGCGGCGGTCGACTATAAAGCGCTACCCGAATTGCAGCTCTTTTCCACCAAGGTCGAGTAAAATAGCCCATGAGCCCTCACGGGCATAATATAGGCTCTGATTTTCGGACTCGCTATCCAACGAAGCGAATCGACTGGGCAATTTAGAAAGAGACCGCGAACGACGCTATTTGTGGAGCATTGGAGCGCGCCTCGGCCCCCTCACGGCATCCGAAGTCACTAAGCGAAACGGCAGCCAGCCAGTCGCAAAACACATCTAGCTGAAGCGGACCTTCGGCAAACGATCTGATTGCGACCTTACAGCCTAACCTGCCGCGAACCGAAACCCGCCATTTGAAAGGTACCCGTCTTTCGGTTTGGTCTGGCAGCCCTTGCACCGTACTGCCCGGTGAGCTGATATACCGCATGTTTCCGACTGCCACGTTCGGCTCGAATCTCGCTTGGTGGCCACGAACACAGGGAGGCGGGTATTGCGCGAGAGCAGCGATCCCCGATATCAGTAAGCTACTCTCAAAATCCAGACCGAAAGCGCGCCTTGACCGATACGCCGCGAAATGGCCCTCCCAGTGATCGGATCGGTGGCGGTGGCGCCGCGACTAGCGCCGGCGTTCGCTTCGAACAGCAGCTTGGGGCGCTATTCTCGTCCTGGATTCTGGCGGGCGACCGGTTCGACGACAGCTTCCGTCTCGGCGCCGCCGCGCCGACATGGGTCCGCTTCGAGACTGAGGCGCCGGTCGACGACCTGCTGATTAAAACCACCGACGGCGGCTACGTCGCCGTGCAGGCCAAGACAACCGCAAGCCTGAGTGAAGACCTCGGCTCGCCCTTGGGCAAGACGATCGCGCAGTTCGTTCGCCATTGGTTTGTTGCTCGGCAGGGCGACGGTTCGATGGAGTGGAACCGGCCGCTCGATCCCGCCCGCGACCGGCTGGTGCTGGCCGTGAGCCCCCAGGCCTCGGTCCAAGTTAGGGAGGACCTACCGGCCGCGCTTCTTCTCGTTTCGCAACCGGGCAAAGGCGCGCTCAACCAAGCGCAGCAACGGGCATATCAGGTTTTCTTCAGCTTGGTCGAACGGGCATGGGCGAGCGTCACCAAGAGCCCAGTGGACGACGGACTGCTGTCAGAGTTGGCGAAGCTGGTGGCCGTTTTCACGTTTGACGGCGAACGAGGCGACGCATTGGCGAGCGGGTCCCTCGTCAAAGCCTTCGGCCCGGACGTGGATGCCGCAGCCGCCTTCACAGCACTGTCCGATCTCAGCGGCCGGCTGATGAGGGACCGCGGCGGCGGCGACATTTCCACTTGGCGGCAGCTCCTCGCCAGCCGGGGCGTCGTGCTCGGTGCGCGCCCTGAATATCGCGCCGACATCGAAGCCCTAAAGCGGCATTCCAAACGCATCACCGACGCGCTCAGCAGTTATGAGAAGATCGAGGTCGCCAGCGGCGCGCCGCTTACCGTGCGCCGAGACTGCCAAGCAACTGTTGAAGCCGCTGCGCGCCACGGCCCGCTACTCATCATCGGGGAGCCTGGGGCCGGCAAGAGCGGCGTTCTGAATGCCCTTGCCCGCAGCCTTGGCGAGGCCGGCGCGGATGTCCTCGAACTCGCTGTCGATCGCTATTCGATCGAGAGCCTCGAAGGCCTGTCCCATGAGCTTGGCATACAGCATTCGCTGCTGGATGTACTCGAAGCCTGGGATGGACCGGAGACGGCCTATCTGGTGGTTGACGCCTTGGACGCGACGCGCGGCGGTCGCGGCGAAGGCGTCTTCCGAGCGCTCATCGAGCGCGTTCTAGAGTTGAGGGGGCGCTGGAACGTCGTAGCCTCGATCCGCAACTTCGACCTGCGCATGGGGCAACAGTTCCGCGCGCTGTTCAAAGGCACCCCCCCGGAAGCATCGCTTGCGGACCCGTCCTTCTCCGGCGTCCAGCACATTCAAGTCCCGCCCTGGTCCGAAGCCGAGTTCGGTCAACTCCTGCAGCAGTCGCCGGCGCTGGCGACGTGTCTCTCAAAGGCGCCGCCACGACTGCGTGACCTGGCCTTGGTACCGTTCAACACCCGGCTGCTCAGCGAGCTGATCTCGGGCGGCGCGGTCAGCGACCTAGACGAAGTCTCGTCGCAAGCGGACCTGTTGCGCCTCTATTGGGATCACCGCGTCGGCGGCCACGGTTTGCCGGCGAGGACCAGCCTCAGCCGCGTGGTCCAGCTCATGGTTCAGGCGCGAGCGCTTCGCGCCCCAACACTCCATGTGGCGGGTAACGATCCGGCCATGATCGACACCCTCTGCAAGGAAGGCGTGCTCGTTGTCGTCGACAGCGAGCGATGGGTTCAGTTCCGGCACCATCTGCTCTTCGACTACGCGGCAGCGCGGCTTGTCCTTGAGCCGAGCGATATCGTCAGCGGCGCCTACCGGTTCAGCAAGGCCGATGCCCTGGGATTGATGCTCTCCCCGGCGCTCGGGTTCGTGATGCGAGAAATTTGGGAATCTGAGACGGATCGCGCGCGTTTCTGGACCGCACTAGGAGCCCTCATCAACGACGAGGATGGTGACCCGATCATCCGCAGCACCGCCGGCCGATTGGGCGCGGAGTTTCCGACTGCCGCCCAGGACTGTCTTTGGCTAGGCGATCTGGCCATTTCGGACGACGAGAAGGCGCCGAAGACGCTGTCGCATATCAGCGGCGCCCTGATCGTGCGGCTTGAGGACGAGAAGCAAGTCGCGCTCGAACCATGGGCCTACCTGGCCGAGCGTTTAGCGACGGAGCCGACAGCGGTCGCGGGCACCCTTCGCGTCCTGCTCCACAACCTCATCGAACGGATCAAGGACGATGCGTTAAGGCCGATGCTGGGCCGGGCCGCACGCGCGCTATTGGCGCACGGGCTAGCCCAGCCGGAACCAGGATTCACCGTGCGGTCCGCCATTGGATTCGTCATCGACACCTATGGAACTGACGTCGCGGCCTCGCGCGTCTTGCTAGCACAACTGTTCGACCGTGATCGACTGGATCGGTTCGGGCACGATGAGGTGCCAGCGGTCTGCTATAAGATCGCGGCGGTCGGCGACGTTGACCCGGAGTTCGTCACCTACATCTACCGGGTAGTATTCGACTACGAGGTCACGGAGGATCGTCAGACCCGGATCGGCCAGAGCCAAATCCTCAACCTGACGTCCAACGCCCGGCAGGATTACGGGATGGCGCGGTGGTCGCTGGGCGAGTACCTACCCAAGTTCCTAGAATTCCACCCGCACGCTGCCGTCAGCGCCGTCGTCAATGCGGTTGAAGGCTACGTCGCGCGCGAACATGCGGTCTCCGACGAAGCCCTCGACGTCGAGCTTGAGGTCGGTGAGCGAACGATCCGTCTGCGGGAGGACCGCAGCTACGTCTGGGCGCATGACCCAGACCACCAATATGACCGGGATGCGGAAAGCTTGGTTTCGAAGTTGCGCGCGCGCCTCAAAGACGCGCCTGAGGCCGAAGCTATGGCTTTGCTCGAAATCCTGATCGACGAAGCCTCGTTCGCGGTCTTCTGGTCCCGGATGTTCCTCTGCGCCGTCGAGCGCGGCGATAGCCTGGTAGACAAGCTCTGGCCCATTGCGGCGACCGAACCTTTCCTAGTCCTTCCCGACACCCGCAAGGACGCGATTGATGTCGTCGCGATCGGCGTCGGCCGGCGGCCGACGGAAGAGCGGCAGGCCCTCGAACAGACTGCGCTGGCGTTCGACTTCTCTCGCTTCCAATATCGCGCCGAAGCGCGTCAGGCCTTCCTGCAACGCCTTTTCACGGCGATCGGCCGCGACAACCTCGTCACCGACGAAGCCCGCCAGATCGTAGATGCGAATCGCCAGGAAGAGAGTGCCGCGAATGAGCGGCTCTTTGTCATTCGTTCCCATGTTGGTGCCGCGGAGGACTTTCAGTGGATTGAAGGCCTCGACCAGGAAGCGCCGGAGAACTTACCGGTCATCGAAGCCATCAACGCCGCAAAGCGGCTCCTGCGGCTCGATCCGGGCTCGGAAGAGGTTGCAGCCGCCTCCCTTGCGGAGTCGCTCGCCACCTTAGAGGCTATAGAAGCCTTGCTAGTTGCCGGTGCGCTGCATGCCGGCCTGCGGCGGCATGCAGAGGCGATTATAGGTCAAGCTTGCCAAGTAATTGTATCGCGAAAGCTGATGGTGTCGAAGGATGCGCCGCCGACGCTGGATCAGGACGCAACCTTTGCGGCGCTGCTGGACATCGCGGCTCGGTCCGAGAGTCCGGAGCTGAGCGATGACACGGAGGCTAGTTTCGAGGAATCGGCATCCTGGGGTGGACCCGCGGCGCGGGTAGAGGCCGCGCAAGCCTATTGGGATCTATTCGTGCAACGCGCAGATCTTTACCCCACCCTAATTCCACGTGCGGAGGTGCTGCTGTCTGATCGGCATCCGGCGGTCCGGCTGAACGCCTTAATGCGGCTCGGCCGCATATGGGACATCGACCGGGGCCGATTTTGGAAACTCCTAGCCGAGCGTTTTGCGCTCGAACCCAACTTGAGCGTCATCGAACATGTTCTCGGCGGGCTCGTCTCAAGGCTGGTTCATTCGGATCAGCGGCGGAGCCTAGAGCTGCTGCTTGCGCTCTTGCAGCGTGAGGCGCCCGTGTCGGACCGCGGACGTCGCCTCCGCAAGGCCGTCGCAGACAAGCTCAGCGTCCTCTGGGTCACTCACCAGTCGCCGGAAGCGAAGGCCGTTCTCGATGAATGGCTACGAGCGCCTTGGGAATACGCGGAAGAAACAAAAGCAATCCTGTCGACTCTGCGCGGCGCGGTCGTTGCCGGGATCGGCAACAATTCCGACAATGACGCTGGTCTCCGCGGGCGAACCCGGGCGCTTTTCTCCCACATCGTCGACGCGGCAAATGCCCGGCTCGCTGTGCACATCGCGGTAACACACCTAGACGAGGCCGCAATCGCGGAGGTGCGAGAGTGCGCGCAACTGATCGATTTCGCCGGCTCGCAAATGCTCTTTGCGACCGGCGCGGCGGCCGGTGAACGGGACGGCGCCTCGATACTTGGCCAAGCGGGTCTTGACGTGTTCTTCCGGGAAAATGTCGAACTCCTGAAGCGGATAGGCGAGTACGCGCAGCCACACACCACCTACTACCTGCTGCAACTCGTCGAGCGCCTGGTCGATGTCGACGCTGCCGCGGCGTTTGACTTGGCCGCCGGCTTCCTGCGGGCCGGCCGCCGATCGGGCTACGAAAACGATTCTCTGGGTGTGGAACTTCTGGTCCGGCTCATTGGCGTGTTCCTTGCCGACCACAAGGAGATCTTCGAGAACTCGGGCCGACGTGCGGCGCTAGTTGATTGCTTGGAGGCCTTCCTAGAAGCAGGATGGCCGGCGGCACGACGTCTCCTCTATCGCCTGCCAGAACTGATCCAGTGAACCCGCTGGCGCTGCTCAACCTGTTCAAGCGAGGCCTCGGCGACCTGCTTGCTGCGGTCGAGCGAGAGCTGGCGAGGCCACAGCGTGACCCGTTCAGCGAGATAGACCCAAACCGCCGTCCCCACGAGCACGACACGCGGCTGCTCTTTGTCGATGAATTGCTCGGACATCTCGGATGGCGGCTCGGTGCCGGGGGCAATGTGCTTGAGGAAGCCCGTCTCCAAGCGAACACCACAAAATTCATGGACTACGTTGGGGTTGTCGATATCACCGGCGCACCGCTGTTATTGGTGGAAGCCAAGGCTTGGGACAAGCCAGCGATCTCGGCTCGCGCGGGTGGCCAGTACGCAAGCGAGGCCGGACTGGTTGTTGCGGCAATCCAGCATATCCGCGACGGGAAGGCTGAGGCCACGTCGCCGATCATCGCGGAGTGGGACAGCTATCTGCGCCAGGTACGCGGCTATGTGCAGACACTAGAGGAGAAGTACTGCCATGGCTTACCTAGGGGTGTCATCATCAGCGGCGAGTGGATGGTGGTGTTCACCAAGCCCGTTGAGACTTTCCTGGGCGCACTACTGCCGGATGACATCGAGATCTTTAAGCGCTCGCAGTTCAAGGAGCAGGCGGGACAAATCTTCAAGCTTCTCCATCGCTCGGCGCTCACCGAAGACGCGCCGATACCCCTGCGGCCGGCGCAACTTCGGCAATTCGTCGAGTTGGACGGCGTCGCCGGCGCGTTTCAAGGAGTGCATGTCCACTATGAGCGAACCGGCAGCGCACTATTCGTTCGCCGACCCCGCATTCTGATCTACCCAGCCCTATTTGTCGCCCGAAAGGACGACGCTGTCTTCACTGTGATCGACAACGACACGCCCCTCGAGCTCGACTATCGGACAGACCACGATGGCCTTGAAACGCTGGCCCCGCACTTGGACTCCGTTTACGCCCGTAGCACCACTCTGATTGCTGCATGCGGAGCTGAACTCGGGGGCGCACTTCCCGTGGCCGAGCTTTCGGCGTTTCCCGGTTTCCGCAGCGACGGTATGGCGAAGGGGCTGGTGGGCGAACTGCCGGAGGCGGACGAATGGCTCGTCGCCACCGGTAGCGCGACGCACTTTCTGCTCGCGGAGCCCCGTGTCCAGGAATGCCGGTTCCATAGCTGGGCTGAATGCGGGGCCGACGCAGCATTGCAATCCGCGATCAGCGCTCGTTCGGTCGAGCCTCCGGCGTTCTTCGTGGACACCCAACGTCATCATTGCGCACACCAGGTCGTCCAAGACCGTCGCAACGCTCGGTGCCTCATCCAAGCCATCGACAGCCGGACCTGCTGCCAGGCCTGCGTGTATTTGGAGCACTGCTGGGCAGCAGACGAGCGAGCGGCGTTGCCCTGTGGCACCTGAAGACGATGTCTGCTTTCGGGCGACAAAACAGCTTATACCTGCGACCGACATTGGGCGCAAAGCTGCCGTTCCCATACCGCGAAATGCGAGCGTGCTGCGGTTTGACTATGACGCTGCTCGCTCAGTTCTCAAATGGGAGATAGCGAAAGTCAGACTTTCCCTCAATCACCGACACCGGGTGTCGGCTTCTCGAACCGCAATCCCGCCCCGCCGCCGTTTTCGGGAATGAACTGAATACCGCCCGCTTCAAACGCTCTGCGGATTGACGTGAGACTATTTCGATGTGGAATTCGGGCGCCTCGTTCAAAGTCAACTATTGTGGCGCGCGATATGGCCGCAAAACGTGCCAGCTCATCCTGGCTCCATCCCAACATAGCACGCGCGCCTCTGCATTGCTCAACTGATATCATTCTGATTGTCGAAATTCATCATTTTTGATTGACATTACTCGATGACCGCGCACAAATACGGGTAGAGGTCGCAAACGGCCGAAAAAGGYGCGTCAACACCTTGTTCGGCCTGACCAAACCCAAGCTGGTTGGAGCTCGGATCATGGCTGATTCCGACAATACCACAGCTTTGCCTTTCGTCATCCCGGGGAGACGAAGGAAGAGTTGTGCTGTGGATGACGATGCAAAAGGTGACGCCACGGCTGGCGCCAGACTCGGCGAGAGCATTGCCTCGCGGTTGCTTGCACCCGTCGACCCATGCGTGGTCCTGCTGCAAGAGTGGGAGCACGCACACCACATGGCCGTGGTGCTGTGTCGACTGCAGCAGCGCCTGGAGACGCGGATAAGAATCGCCCTTGGGTCTCCTGTTCCTGGCGGCGCAACAGAGACGGATCGGAAGGGCACGTCGAAGTCGGCCCTGGCAGATCATCAGCAGACACGTTGGGACGCGCTTGACCAGGAGGTCGGTTACTCGCGTGTCCGTGTTGCCGAGATCGAGGCCGTCGAGGCTGAAGAAGAG
>NZ_JBFUIP010000126.1:0-16785 GCF_056401815.1 Aminobacter sp. P4_D5
GTTAACGATAACGTGGTCTTCGCTTTTCGTATCCTCATCATGGCGTTGCTGGCCTTCCCGGCGACTGCTCGAGCCAGTTCGCCGGCGATCGAAGTTGGGGAAGTCACCATGGCGACGCCCGATATCATCGCTGTCGAGCTGCGCGATCCGTCGTTTTCGCGCGGGCAGATCGTGGCCTTGCCACAGCCAAAGCCCCAGATGCTTGGACGCTGGATCTCTGTCGACGGTACATCCGGTCTAGTCATCGGGCCGAAGGCGGACCATGCGCGGCTTGCCGACGCGCCACCAAGCATTTTCCTTGACCGCGACAGCGTGGATGCCGCCGGCATCTACGGTGAAATCGGCGGCCGTCGCGTCATTGCAGTTCATCGTAAATCCATGCCCTACGATTCCGGGCTCTACCCCGGCCCGAATGGCGACACGCGCACGGGTGCCGCTTTCAAGCACCAGATTTATCTCCAGCTTGATGGCCCCCTGCCCCAGGGCGAACATGTCATACGCTGGCCGAACGGCATGCTTGCGGACCAAAGCTTCATCTTCGACGACCGGACGACCCGCGCAATGGCGATCCGTTCCACGCAACTTGGGCATACGAGCAAGGACGCAGCGAAAACCGCCTGCCTCGCGCTTTGGCTGCCCGGCGGCAAGGACGACGGTGTTGTCGATTTCAGGGATTACGGCATCAACGGTTTCGATGTCATAGATCCGCAAGGCAACACGGTCTTTTCCGGCGCCATAAGTCTACGCAAGAGCCCTGGGGACGCCGAGCCGGGCAATGGCTTGCCCAAAACTTTGCTCGACTACACAGCGGCGAATTCGCCGCGCATCGCAATCCGATCGCTCGACGTTGATACGCTGCGCGTGACAACGGTTGCGCCACACGGCCTGACCGATGGCCAACGCGTGGGCCTCGAGCGGCTGGGCGGTGAACAAGATGCCAGTTCGGTCTTTGCCACTGTGGCCGACGCCACGGCCAACGCATTCACGCTGGCCGATCAGGAGGGGGCGCTTCCGGCAGCGCTTTCTTCTGGGGCAACCGTCGCCCCTGCGCACAGCGCCAACCGCGCCGGAACCTTCGTTTTCGAACTCGACTATTCCGCCTGGACGCCAGAATCTGGCGGACCATTCCGTCTTCGTATTCCCGGTCTCGGTGTTTCCGACCCATTTGCGGTGGAATCGGATGTTTGGCTGAAGGCCGCGCGCAATTCGATGACGGGGCTGTATCACCAACGCAGCGGTATCGAGATCGACGGACGCTTTGGCTATCAGCGGCCAGTCGCATTCCGACCCGGCCCCGATATGTCCATCGTCGAAAGCAGGCTGCCACTGGCCTGGTCATCGAATTTCGATACGGGCTTTATCCCCTTCGAGGAGGGTGTGAAACCGCGCTGGCGTGCCGAAAGAAAAGCGCCGGACAGTTATTGGGGCGGTTACATGGATGCAGGGGACTGGGACCGTCGCATCCAGCATGTCGAGGTGGCCTCACTATTACTCGACGCCTTTGAGGCGTTGCCCGAGGGCCAGCGCGCACTCGAGTTCAATGTGCCTAGCTCAAGCGCCCTGCTGGCGAATCCGGCCTATCGCGATACCGACGACCTGCCTGATCTTGTCCAGGAAGCAATCTGGGCCATGGACTTCTTCCGCCGGCTCCAGACCGACGACGGCAGCATTCGCGGCGGCATCGAAAGCGCAGCGCATCCATTGCTGGGCGAGCCGAGCTATCTCGAACGGCAAGAGGTCTATGCCTATGCGCCAGACCATATCTCGACTTACAAATACGCTGCTGTCGCCGCCAAGCTGGCGCGCGTTCTGAAGATGCTAGGCAAACCTGACGCTGCCACCCTGTTCGAGAACAGTGCTCAAGCCGCGTGGGCTGCCGCGGAACGCGGCTACGCGGACCCCGATGCGTTTTATGACGAAGCGATCGCGGCGGCGGCCGAGACAGGCGTGTTCGGACCAGATGGCTGGCCTGCACGCCGCGAGCAACTGCAAAAGGTCGCCAAGGAATATCGCCGCACTGCTGCGGCGGCACTCTACAGGCTTCTTGGCAGCCCGGAACACCGTGGCATTTTCGAAGCCTCGTGGCGCGAGGACCAGGGGCTTTTTGCCCACATGGGCGACGCTGCCTGGGATTACTTCAAGACTGCAGGCGCGGATGCGGGAATAGGCGAAGAGATTACAGCCAGGTTCGTCGCGGAAGCCGCAATCATCACCGGCGCGCAGCAACATGCCGCCTACCCGAACATGAAGCATCCCAACGCGCCCGCGGGCTGGGGCGAAGGCGGAGCGCCGGACTACAACCAGGTGCAAACGCTGATGCGCGCACATCTTCTGTCATCAGACCCACAGATCCTGCGGGTCATGGAACAGGGATATCAGGCCATGGTTGGGGTCAATCAGGTGGGTCTGAGCTTCGTGACCGGAATCGGGACAAGGCAGATCCAGCATCCGCTGCACGAGGATCACCGCGCAATGGGCGTCGCCGCGCCAAGCGGCATCACCATCTTCGGTTTCGCGCCGCAAGCCGCGACCGCCTATAGCTGGGTGTTCGGGCCACCTTGGTCGCCCCTAGCGGAGTCAGGCACTGCCGAAAACGCAGCGCAGCGGCGCATCGAACCACCGCGCTTTTCCCTGCCCTATCATGAATATCTGGTCGAGCACCCGTCGGTCATCATGCAGCAGGAATATACGGTGCATCAGTCCATCGGCACGATGGCCGCACTGGCGCTTTATCTCCACGGCAGGCAATAACGCGAAAGATCAATCGGCAAAGGCATTGCGCAGGTTCCAGCCGAAACGCGCAGTATCGCGCCACCGTTGGATAGCTGCGCGCGGCCAGGAAAAGTCGGAGCGATAGATTTTGTTGGCGTAACCTGCATAGGCCCATGCAAAGGAAGGCGAAACACCGCTGGTGCATTCCTCAAAAGGTTCATCTGCCCGATAACCGAGCAGGAACTCTGTAGCGAAGGCCTTCAGCGTCTGCGCCCGGGCGTCGCCCACCCCGTTCGGCATGCCAACTGTTGCGGCATCCGGCCCATGAATCGTCGCAAAGACGATCCGCGCTGTATAGGTTTCACCAAGATCGGTCAGATGGACGGTGTCGGTAAACAGCGAACGCACAATATCGCCCGGTGTCATATTCTCGAAGCCAGCGCGGGGAGCGCTGGTGAGATGGTCCACTAGTTCAGCCAAGGCGAGGCTCGCCGGGACGAAGCCGATGGTGGGTCCGCGTTGGCCAGGCGCAGCGCCAGCGCTGGCGGCTTGCACGACGCATCGCCAAACCGGCGAAGCGCGCCGCTCATAATCGATCCAATCGCTTGGGTCTTCCTTGTCGGAAACATCGAGCCACGGAGACATGAACCAAATCGCCCCAGAGGGGTTGGTTTCAAGGAAACGGTGCTGGAACTCGGCGAGATAGCGCACGGTCCCCTGCCGCATAAGCGTATCGAGCAGGGAGTGCAGTTCGGTCACGAGCAGAAGATCGTAGGCTCTGCCCCCAACTGACGGTTCGCGCCACTCGGCCAAGACGTCGACAGGACTGCCATCACGATCAGCCCCCGAGCTGAATCCGGACCAAGGACGCGTAGGATCGGTGCCCATGGAGCGCTGCTCGAGCGAAGAGCCGCCAATGTTCTGCATATTCCAGAGAATGGGTTGGCCCGCACTGGCAGCCATTTCCGCCAATTTCTCCAGCATGGGCCGATCCGTCAGGCTGTGACCGGATACAAAGAGGCTTCGCGGTGAAGCCGTTGCCACTGGCGGCTGCTCAGGCTTCGACGCCGATTTCGCTGCATCTGGTAACATGGGAACCGCCAAGGCAAAAAGACATAGTACCGGCGCGAGCAAGCAACGGAAAAACCGCATCAGGCCGGTGCGCCCGCATCTTGGGGTTGGGCCTCCCTCGCCGCAGACATCCGGCGAAAGGTTGCCAGCGCCTGTCCGACAACCTGATCCATGTTGTAGTAGCGATAAGTCGCCAATCTGCCGACGAACCACACATCCGGCGTCTCGCCTGCAAGCCGCTCATATTGCTTGTACAAGCGTTCGTTCTCGGCCTTGGGGATTGGATAGTACGGATCTCCCTCGGCCGACGGATATTCATAAGTTACCGTGGTTTGCGCATGATCCTGGCCGGTCATGTGCTTGTATTCGGAAATGCGGGTGTAGTCCTGTGTCATAGGAAAATTCACCGTGCCGACCTCCTGGAAGCAGCGCGTGTTCAGCGTCACGTGCTCGAACTTCAGCGACCGGTAAGGCAGCCTCCCGTAGTAAAAGTTGAAATATTCGTCGATTTGCCCGGTGTAGATCAGCCGTCGGTGGGGGATTTTTGACCGGACGTCCTGATAGTCAGTCTCCAGCATCACCTCAATATTTGGATGATCGAGCATCTTCTCGAAGAGACGGGTGTAGCCGTCCTTCGGCATGAACTGGAGCTCGTCGGTAAAGTAGCGATCGTCCCGGTTCGTGCGGGTGGGGACGCGTGCAGTGACCGACCTGTCAAGCTCCGACGGATCCATGCCCCATTGCTTGCGCGTGTATCCGCGGAAGAACTTTTCATAGAGTTCGCGACCGACCTTCGAGACGACCACATCCTCCGATGTCCGGACCTCCTCGACCACTTCGGCGCGTTCAGTGAACCAGCCCTCCAACTCCTCCGACGTGAGATTGAGCCCGTAGAGCCTGTTGACGGTATCCAAATTGATGGGAATTGGCACTCGCATCCCGTCCACCTCGGCCAGGACCCTATGTTCGTAGGGACGCCAGTCCGTAAAGTGCGACAGGTAGTCGAAGATCTGCTGCGAATTTGTATGAAATATATGCGGCCCATAGCGATGCATCAGCACGCCGGCTTGGTCATGCATATCGTAGGCATTGCCGCCAATATGGTCGCGTCGATCAACAACCAGCACCTTTTCGTTGAGCTGGCTCGCTATCCGCTCGGCAAGAACCGAGCCTGCAAATCCGGCACCCACGATCAACCAGTCATACATCGAGCTACTCTGCAGCCGGAGGAAACGAAACGGACAAGCCTTCGGTCGCCAGCGCTGTCTCACGCTGGATGGCCGAAGTCTCGCTTGCGGTCAATTTTGCCATCAGCTCCGAGAACTCGCACAGGAACCACTCTTCTGTCAGGGCAGTCAGCAGTGTCGAACGCGCGCTCGAGGCGATGGCTGCTCTTTCGGTTTCATTTTCCAGATAGAAAGCGCACTGCTCCTCCAGATCCGAATAGTCCCAGCGGACCGGGACATAGGTAGAGTGCGGAACGAAGATGTTCGGCTTCGTCTTGATGTGGTCCATGCTGGGCTTCACAAGCAGGCAGCCCGCAAGGATCGCTTCGAAATCGCGCCAGCACAGCTCGCCGAAGCCAATCGGGCTGACGCATATGCGGCTGCGGGTGAGTTCCCGATTGTACTCCTCCTGCGACACACGCGATCGCGGCGCCAGCACGTTGAAGCGGCTGGACAGTTTGGTCACCGCCTCGATCGCGGAGCTCCGCATCGGCGAAATCCAGACTTCCGAAGGAACGTGGGCGCGGCAGAGAATGTCAATGGAACGGTCTTGGACCGTACCCTCGTCCGGCCGGGCGACAAGCTGCTCGATCTTGTCGTCGAGCGCGATGTTCCAGCCTATATGCAGCTTGCCCAGGCATTCATCACTGGGAGGGACCGGCGTAACCGGTTGGTCTTGGACGTAGCCCTCTGCGAGCCGCGAAACATAGTCGGTAAGGTTGTTGATCTTGATCTCATTTGCAGTCGAACGGTACGCCTTGCGATACGCCGAGATATCGGCGAAGCCATGCTTCTTGACATACAGGTCGACCGCTTCGCAGACGTTCGGCCATTGTATGCTCTGGTCGTCGTCACCGTCGAAATAGACCAGTTTCGTCTTTGTCCTGTCGATCGCCTGACGGAAATGCGTCAGCGCCTTCTCGACAGCCTCCGGGCTGGATCTGAACGATAACTTGAGCCCGACCGCGTCGAATTCGCGAAAGAATGCGCCAGGGCTGGCAAGGGCCGATTGCAGTGAGATCAAGCGAAATACGATCCCCAATTGGCTACGCAACGCGCGCTGATGCCGTACCAGCGGCGCAAACTGCTGCTCGCTCGTATACTCGGCCCCATCGCTGACAAGCAGCAGCCGGAGCACCGGTTTGCGCTTGCTCACCGCCCCGAGTACCGCGCTCTCGGCAACTCCGTATCGGTAGGATAAGGCGCTGCGCGCCCAGCGGCGGCGCAAGCCCCGCAAAAGTCGCTGGATCGCTTGCCGCCCGGCCGCGCGCGTCATTGCATTCTCCCATGATGAACGATCGAAGGGCCGGTGGTCATGCGCCGTGACAGGGTCATCGCAGTTGCAATGAAGCCCGATGCAATGCGAAAGCGCCCTTCAAAGATCTGACCGGCCAAAAACGGCGCCGTATCGACCTCAAGGCACGCCGTGAAGCGGCCCCTGGCCACATCCAGCAGGATCGTCACTGCATGAAAGTCGATGAGTTTCTTCGACAGGAGGTATTGGCTCTTGTAGAAAGTTTCCTTGGCACTGAAGATTGCCTTGGCAAGGATCAGGCGCTCCGCGGCCGGCTGACGATACAGCCAGATAAGCTCCGCCTCGGTGCAGGTCACATCCAGCAGATCCTCGTCCAGTGGCGTGACCGGTTCGACGTCAATGCCGATTGAGCTGCAATCTTCACTTTGACGCGCCACTGCTGCGACGCACCAGTCGGTGCAATGGCTGATGCTTCCGACGAACCCGTCCGGCCAGACCGGCGCCCGATCCGACGCAGCAGGGATTGCGGCCTGCGGCCCCCCTAGCAACGCCATGGCTTGGCGCGCCAGCGCACGGCCTGCCGCAAACTCCCGACGACGGGTTTCCTTAGCTCGCGACACGTAGGACTGCTCGACGGGATACAGCACCGCGGCCAGCGACCGGGGATCCCCTTGCGCTGTCGCTACATCCGCAGTGAAGAGCCCGGCGAAAAGGCTCATCAGCCATCTCGCATGCGCTGCATCGCAGCGCGTCGGTCGCCGAGTGCGGCACGTCGCATAGCAGCGCGATCGGCAACCTGGCTAAGCCGCTCGTCCGATTTGCCGCGATCGGCAAGATGCCCAGACAGTGCCGCGACAGTCGGGAAACGGAACAGGTCGGTGATGGCGATGTCGGTTGCGATCGACGCCTTCAATTCCCGATGCGCCTGCACCGCAAGGAGGGAATGACCTCCTAGTGCAAAGAAGCTGTCATTGAGCCCGACGCGTTCCACGCCTAGAACCCGACGGAAGGTTTCGGCGATCTGGCGCTGCACATTGTCGACAGGGGCGACATAGATCTCGGTTTCGGCCTCTCGCTTCGCCTCCGGCTTCGGCAGCGCCTTGCGGTCGACCTTGGCGTTTGGCGTCAACGGAAAGGCGTTGAGCGTCACGAAATGCGCCGGCACCATATATTCCGGCAGCGACTTCGCCAAATGAGCGCGCAGGGCATTTTCGTCGAGTTTTCCTTCCCTGAGCCGCAGATAGGCGACGATGCGGACGTCATCGGCGCGATCCTCGCGAGCCACGACAACGCTCTCGGCGACACCGGGGAACTCCGCGATCTGCGACTCGATCTCGCCAAGCTCGATGCGATAGCCGCGCACCTTGACCTGATGGTCGGTGCGGCCGAGGAACTTCAGTACGCCGTCGGCCGTGTAACGCACGAGGTCGCCGGTGCGATACATCCTGCCGTCGGCGAAAGGGTTCGCCACGAAGCGCTCGCTGGTCAGTTCATCACGGCCGAAATAGCCGCGTGCCACACCCTCCCCACCGATGACGAGTTCGCCAGCCATCCCAGGTGCGACCGGCCGCAACGCCGCATCGAGCACGTAGAGCTGTGTGTTGGCGATCGGCCTGCCGAGCGGTACCACGCCATCTGTGATGTCCGCCGTCATGGTCGACGACCAGATGGTCGTCTCCGTCGGGCCATACATGTTTTCAACTGCCGCGGAGGTCGCCTTGCGCAGTTCGGCGAGCAGTGAGGCCTGCAATGCCTCGCCGCCGATAAGGAGATGGCGGACCTGCATGAGAGCCAGCCTATCCTCCTCATTGACCAAAAACATGCGGGCCATGGACGGCGTGCACTGCAGATGTGTCACGCCATGAGCGGCGATGTCGGCGGCAAGCGCGCTCTGCGGTATCGCTTGGCCAGCGTCGATGTCGCGCGCCCGTGTGACCACCTCGGCCAGGGGCTTCAACCGCTCCAGCACGATGTCGCTCGGCACACCATAGTCGATCAGGCAGGCAACCTCATCGACCCCGATAGCCGCGATCTGGTCGACGCGATTGAGCGCGTCCTCGACCGTGCCGAACAAGCCGCTGTCTTCGAAATAGCGCAGGAAGGCGAATTCGAGGATAGCGTCGAGTTCGTCGGCCTGCAGCGACTGCAGGTCAATGTCCATCGGCTGGGCCACGCCCTGCGGTTTCTTGAAGGCTGGGAAGGCCCAGGCATATTGCTTGATCAGTGCCGCAGCGCTGCGCAAATAGTCCTTCATTGGACCGCGCGCACGCTCCCGCACTTCCTCACGGTCCCCGCCAAGCAGGGTATGCAGCATGAGCGTGACCTTGTGCGCGCTCGGGTCGTGGCCTGCCTCGGCAAGCGCCTCACGATAGACGCGGATCTTGCCGGCCAGCTCTTCGATCGACTGGCCGAGCAGGTGGGTGAGCACATTCGCGCCCATGCGCCCAGCTTCGCGGTAGGTCTCCGGATTGCCCGCAGTGGTGATCCAGACCGGCAATTCCTTCTGCACGGGTCGCGGCTGCGTGACCACTCCGATCTTGCCCTCACCGAAATCAAAGTCGACCTTCTCCCCACGCCATAGGCGCCGAACTGTCTCGATATCGCGCAGCATGGCGGCCTTGTTGTGCGGCGGAGCGTTCTCCGGCCGCAGCACGAAATCCTCAGGCATCCAGCCAGAGGCGAAGGCGAGGCCGACGCGACCATTGCTGATGTTGTCGAGAACCGCCCACTCCTCGGCTACTCGTGCCGGGTGATGCAGCGGCAGAACGCAGGAACCGGCGCGGATCGCCAGGTTTTTCGTCACAGCAGCAACGGCGGCTCCTGTCACCGCCGGGTTCGGATAGGGACCGCCAAAGGCGTGGAAATGTCGCTCAGGTGTCCACAGCGCCTGGAAACCATGCTCGTCGGCGAACTTCGCGCCTTCCAGCAACAGCCGGTATTTTGCCGGCCCCGCTCCGTCGTCATTGCCCCAGTAAAACAGGCCGAAATCCATCGGCGCCTTGCCGCTCGCGCGGCGGCGCGCTGCAGTCGGTGCCGCGTTCTTGTGGTCATGCACGTCGCTTGCATGGATCACCACCTTGAAACCACGCGCCAGTGTCCAGAAGAGCTCCAGCACCGAGATGTCGAAGGACAGGCTGGTGACGGCTAGCCACACCGGCTGCCCGGCTTCGTCGATCGTAATGCGGTCGTCCATGCCGACGAAGAAATTCGCGACATTGCGATGCTCGACCATCACGCCTTTGGGGCGCCCGGTGGAACCCGACGTGTAGATCATGTACGCCAAGTTGGCCGAGGTGACGCCGCTCCGCGGCCGCTCGGCACTGCCTGGAACAGCGAGGATGTCCTCAATGTTCACCCGCTGGGCACCGTCAACTGCCAGTGCACCGTCGAGTGCTCGCTCGCTGAGCACCACCGGCGCCCCGCTGTCGTCGACCATCAAGGCCAGCCGCTCGGCTGGGAACATCGGATCGAGCGGCACATAGGCAGCGCCTGCCTTCTGGATGGCCAACGCGCCGATGACCAGCTCTGGCGAGCGCGAGACATGCAGGCCGACCAGCGTGTCGGGTTTCACGCCGAGCTCGATCAGGCGGTTGGCAACGCAGTTGGCCTTTTCATCGAGTTCACGGTAGGTGAGCTGCCGGTCGCGGAAAGAGACCGCAATAGCATCAGGCGTCAGCTCGGCTTGGCGTTCGATCAGCGTGTGGACGCAGACGGTGCGATCGTGATCGCGCGTGGTCTGGTTCCAGCCGAAGAGCACTCGCTGGCGTTCTTCTTCCGACATAAGCGGAAGATCTGAAACCATGCCGCCACCGACAAATTTACCTGCGAAAATGCCCAATCGGGAGAGCATGTCCGCAAGGTCGCGATCCGCGATCCGAGCACGATCGGCCAGCACGAGCATCTCATCTGCGCCGAGCACAAATGTCAGCGCCGTCCCCTGGATGAGCTTTGCCCGGGAGGGTGAAGCTGCTTCAACCAACCCAATGGTCAGGCGCGGAAGGGCCAATCCGGGAACGCGCTCCGCGAGATCGGACGCATAAGTGCCGCGCTCGCGCAGCTGCCCCAAAGCTTGGTTTGTCCGCGCGATGAAAATCTCGACCGTCTCACCATCCAAGAACTCGATGCGGAACGGCACTGATGTCGCGAAATACCCGGGAAACTGATTGTCCAGCGCGACGGTGGCGTCTGTCCCATAGGCGATGTCGAGTGAATCCTGGCCGGAGAAGCGCGCCAGAAAGGCCGCAACGGTGGCTGCACGCGAACCTTCCTGGACCGGCATCCGCAATGGCTGCGCGATAACCTGGGGCACGCCGTCATGCGACCACGCCTTGACGTCGGGCAGGTCAATATCGCGCGCTGTGCCAAGCGCCTTGCGGAAGCGCCCCTCATGGGGAGCGGCCCGGGCGATGGCCTCGTCCAGCGCCTGCCCTTCGCCATCCGTCAACAGCGGCAGGCGCATCCCAAGATGAGGGCGGGAACTCAGCGTCTTGCCCGCATTGCGCCCAAGACCAATTCCTTGCACCAGCACCTGTTGGTCCGCCGCGACAATGACTGCGCCGTCATCAGAGACCGAAATCACCGTGCCTGCGGGGTGTCCCTCAGTGTGGCCGACGACCTCGAACTTCGTGATGGCGAACAGGCCGTCCTCCGTCCGGATTTTCGCACGAGCCAATGGGTTGGCGTAGCCCGAGCCGAAATCGAGCCCGCGCACCAAACGCGACAAGGACTGCGCATCCCGATCGAAGCGCAGCGTTCCAGCCGCCGATGGCCGACGGTCCCTGGCAAAATAGCTTCGCTGCGACAAATCCTGCTGCCGCGGCGCAAGCGTGCCCGCTTCAATGGCGAACAGCATCTCCTCGAAGGTGGCGATACCGGCTTCGAAGCATCTGGTGTTAAGCGTGAGTGCCGTTTCATCCGCGCCGATCTCGACCATGCGCTGGGAGTAGATTTCGCCCTCGTCGACACGTGCCGTCAGCGCGTGCCAGGTGACGCCATGGTTTGCCTCKCCTTCCAGGATCGCCCAGGCCGGGGCGTTGAGGCCGGCATAGCGTGGCAGGGGGCCGTCATGGAAATTCGCCGCACCTTGCCTTGCGGTTCGCCAAAGCGCATCGGGAATGATGCGCAGGTTGGCTGCGCTGAAAAGCCAGTCATAGTCAACATTCGCAAGCCGCACCTCAACTTCGCTGTCAAACGCGCAGACAGGGAGGCCAAGGGCTTGCGCCCAATTTCGGATCGACGCGCTGTCCGTCACGATCATCGCGATGGCATGGCCATGCGATCGCACGATCTCGGCGCATTGCACCAGAAGCGACTCGTCCCCGATCAGAACGCATTTCAATTGCCCAAAAGGCATGTAGCCCGACCCCATGAACTGCGATTGTTGCGGCATCTGTATGCGAATTGATCTAAACAAGAATGAGTATACCTGCCCTCTTTTCCATCAAGACTTCAATGTTTGGTTAAGGCTGTTTCATTGCAGCGGAGTCAATATCGTCGAACGCGCCACAAGTGTGCCCTCCGGACGGAAGKCTTAACGTCGTTTTCACTTCCCTGTTCCTTAAGCTGAATTTGCCCTGCAGGACGGATAGATATTGGCTGGTGTTGCGGTCGGGGACGACGCACTGACAAATGCCAAATGGAACGGCGGACATTTTGTGATGTATGAAACCGATCAGATGTCGCCGAATGACATCGCCATTGTCGGCATGGCGCTTCGCGTGCCTGGCGCGCGAAATGTCCGCGAATTTTGGGACAATTTGCGTGGCGGCGTGGAATCCATCCGCGACTTAACAGAAGAAGAACTGCTGGCTAGCGGTGAGTCCGCTGCGCGCATCCATCTGCCGAACTATGTGCGCCGCACCTCCGAACTGCCAGGCATGGAGATGTTCGATGCCGACTTCTTCGGGCTGAGCCCCAAGGAAGCGGCGATCATGGATCCCCAGCACAGGCATTTCCTGGAATGCGCCTGGGAGGCCATGGAAGATGCCGGGCGCACGCCGGATTCGAGTGCCGGTCCCGTCGGCGTCTTCGCCGGCTGCGGCATGGGCTCCTACTTCTACTTCAACGTCTGCAGCAATCGCCAGCTCGTCGACCAGGTCGGCATGTTCCTTTTGCGCCATACCGGCAACGACAAGGACTTCCTGGCCACCCGCGCCTCGTTCGCCTTCGACCTTCGCGGCCCGAGCATAAATGTCCAGACCGCCTGCTCGACCTCGCTCGTCGCAATTCATAGCGCGTGCCAGAGCTTGCTTGCCGGCGAATGCGAAATGGCGCTGGCTGGCGGCGTCACGATCGAGTTGCCGCACCGGCGTGGCTATCTCTTTCAGGACGGCGAAATTCTCTCGACCGACGGCCATTGCCGCGCCTTCGACCATCGCGCCGACGGCACCGTCTTCGGCAGCGGTGCCGGCGTGGTCGTTCTGCGGCGCTTGTCAGACGCTCTCGCCGACGGTGACATCATCCACGCTGTCATCAAGGCGACCGCCGTCAACAATGACGGCAGCAGCAAGGCCGGCTATCTCGCGCCGAGCGTCACCGGCCAGGCCGAGGCGATTATCGAGGCGCAAGGTCTCGCCGGTGTCTCAGCCGATGACATCCAGTATGTCGAATGCCATGGCACCGGCACCTATCTCGGCGATCCGATCGAGATCGAGGCGCTGACCCAGGCTTTCCGGCAGAGCACTGCGCGCACCGGCTTCTGCCGTGTAGGCTCGGTGAAATCGAATATCGGGCACCTCGACACCGCCGCTGGTGTGGTCAGCATCATCAAGACGACATTGGCGCTCAAGCATGGCGAAATGCCGCCGACGCTGAACTTCGAAAAGCCCAACCCTGCTATCGACTTCGCTCGTAGCCCGTTCATCGTCAATGACAAGCTGACCCCCTGGCCAAAAGGCGCCGGGCCGCGACGCGCGGCAGTGAACTCGCTCGGCGTCGGCGGCACGAACGCGCATGCGATCCTTGAGGAAGCGCCCAAGCCGGCAGCCGGTACAGCGAGCACGGGCGAACGAGAGCCACAGCTCTTCCTGTTTGCCACCAAGAACCGCAAGGCGCTCGACCGTGCGATGGAGCAAGTCGGAGAGGAACTGGTGCGACAGCCATCACCGGCGCTTGCCGACGTCTCCTACACGTTGTTTGCGGGCCGAAAGCACTTCGAACATCGCCGCGCCGTCGCGGCACGCAGCCGCGACGAGGCGATGGCCCTACTCTCCGGTTCCGACCCGAAGCGCGCCCACACCCACAGCACGATCGAAGCCGCAAATGCCGTGTTCCTGTTCCCCGGAGGCGGTGCGCAGCATGTAGGCATGACGCGCAGCCTCTACGCCGAGGACGCAGGTTTCCGAGCGACGGTCGATGAAGGCTTGAACTATCTCAAATCGGAAGCCGCATCCGAGATCCGCCGCGTTTGGCTCGCCCGCGACACCGACCCATCCCAGGCGGCCAGGGATTTCCTGCTGCCCTCGGTACAACTTCCCGCCATTTTGATTGTCGAAATCGCCATCGCACGCCTGTGGCTGCGCTGGGGCATCAAGCCATCGGCGCTGATCGGCCACTCTATGGGCGAGAATGCCGCTGCCTRCATCGCAGGCGTCATGAGCTTCCGGGACGTGGTCAATCTCGTTCGTCTGCGCGGCGAGCTGTTCGACACGGTCGAGGCCGGCGGCATGCTGTCAGTTCCGCTGTCACCCGAAGCGCTATCGCAACACATGAACCCGGCCCTCGATCTCGCCTCGGTGAATGCACCTGAACTCTGCGTGGTTTCGGGCCGCAACGAGGATCTGGAAGCGCTGAGCAACAGGCTGGCCGAGAACGGTATCGACGCATCGCGCATTGCCATCGACATCGCCGCGCATTCGCAGATGTTGGACCCTATCCTGGGCCGATTCGAAGCCTTCCTCCGCGGCATCGACCTGCGCGCGCCGACCATCCCGATCGTCTCGAACCTGACCGGTGAATGGCTCAGCGAGACTCAGGCGCGCGACCCGCTCTACTGGGTCCGGCATCTTCGCTCGACCGTGAATTTCGCCAAGGGCTTGGCCACGCTCTCGGGGCAGCCAGGGCGTGTCTATGTCGAGGTCGGGCCGAGCCGCGCCCTGTCGTCGCTGGTCAAGCTTCAGCCCGGCATCGAGGCGAACCAGGTCATCAACAGCCTGCCGCATGCCGACGAGGTCACCGACGACCGCGTGCACTTCCTCGCCGCAATGGGCCGCGCCTGGGCGACCGGGCTCGATGTGACTCTCACCAAGCTATGGGAGGGAAGCGGCGCGCGCCGCGTGTCGCTGCCAACCTATCCTTTCCAGCATCAGCGCTACTTCATCGAGCGCAGCGTCGCAGCGGCAGCAAACGAGAGCGAACAGGACTTCATCGCCAAGCTGCCTGATATGGCGGATTGGGGTTACCGTCCAAGCTGGAGACAGGCGCTGGCTGACGTGACGATCGACGCCGACACCCAACCCGCGTCCTGGCTTATTTTCGTGGACGAGACCGGCCTTGGTTCAGCACTAGTCGAGCGGCTTCGCGCCAAGGGACATCGCGTTGCGACGGTCAAGGCAGGCGACGGCTTTGTTCGACATGGCGCCGACGACTACACGCTGTGCCCCGAACAAGGGCGGCCAGGCTATGACGCGCTGTTTTCTGGACTTGCCGGCGACGGCGGCGTCCCTGAACGCATCGTGCACCTCTGGCTCGTAACGGGTGCGGAAACCTTCCGCCCTGGCTCCAACTTCTTCAGCCGAAATCAGGAACGCGGCTTCCAGAGCCTGTTTTTCACCGCGCAGGCGCTGGGCGACATCGAGGGCTTCGAGCCGCAGATCACGGTCGTGACAAACGGTATGCAGCGGGTGGGGAGCGAGGCCCTGCCCTACCCGGAAAAAGCCACCGTCCTTGGTCCAGCGCTCGTCATGCCAAAGGAGATGCAAGGCGCCACGGTCCGCATCATCGACCTCGAATTTTCCGCACCGCCGCTGCCAGAGAAGGGCGGCTTGCTGCGGTCACGGAAGCCGGCAAGCGACGTCGCTAGCTTGCTACTGGGCCAACAAATCGACCAGTTGTGGGACGATATCTTCGCTTCGCCCGCTTCTGAAACGGTTGCCTATCGAAACGGCAAGCGCTGGGTCCGCAGCTACGAGAAGCTTTTGTTGGCCGACGCCAGCGCAGAAGCCAGCCCGCTTCGCAAAGGCGGCGTCTATCTGATCACCGGTGGCCTGGGAGATCTCGCGCAGGTCATCGCGGGCGAACTGGCGTCACGTCACCAGGCAAAACTGGTTCTGATCGGGCGGCTGGCACTTCCGCCTCGGGATGAGTGGGCAAAGCGGACCCTTCTGCTTTCGCGCGGCGACCGCACGCGTCGCGCCATCGAAGCGATCCAGACCCTGGAGGCAAAGGGCGCGGAGGTGCTCTACCTAACGGCTGACGTAAGCAACGTCGAAGACATGACTGTGGTAGCCGACAAGGCGCGCGCCACCTTTGGCGACATCAATGGCGTGTTCCACGCGGCGGGTCTCGTGGATGACAATCTGATCCAGTTGAAAACGCTGGAGGAGATGGAGACAGTGCTGTCGCCGAAGCTGCACGGCACCGTGGTCCTCGACCAGGTTTTCCAAGACAGGCCTCTCGACCTCTTAGTGCTGTTTTCGTCGACCAGCACCGACACCGCACCTGCCGGGCAAGTCGACTACGTCGCCGCCAATGCCTATCTCAACGCCTATGCGGAGAGCCGCTTCTCCAATCAGGCGCGGAAGACCATTGCCTTGCACTGGGGCGTCTGGAACGATGTCGGGCTGGCCGCGCGAGCCACAGGCCAGACGGTCCAGATCCAAGCGCCAATCTCACAACGTGGCGCAGCACAGGGCCCGTTCTTCAACGAATGGGTGGAGGACGCGCAAGGCGAGGTGTGGCTCGAGACACGCATTTCACCGCGAAGCCATTGGATGCTCGACGAGCATCGGCTCGTCTCGGGACAGGCCATCTTGCCAGGTACCGGCACTATCGAGATCATCGCCCAGGCCATGAAAGAGTACGGCGCCGATCAGGACCAGGAGATCGCAGATCTCTTCTTCCTTCGTCCGCTTGAAGTCGATGACCGGAACGAGAAGATCCTTCGCGTGCGGTTTGCGGCGGACGGCGACATGCAGCGCGTGTTCGTCACCGCCGTCGATGCCGAATTGGTGTCGGAAGGTTTCACCCTCCACAGCGAAGCGACACTGCGCAAACGTCGCGCCAAGCCCCATGCCCCCGCGGAACTGGCAGCAGCGTCGGCGCGATTGATCGCATGCCAGCGCGCCGAGGATGGAGCAGCACTACGCTCCGTCCAGGAAGACCACATCCGCTTCGGGCCGCGCTGGAAGGTGCTGCGCTCGCTTGCTCGCGGAGACCGGGAAGCCTTTGCCGAACTCAGACTCGACCGGGCCTATCGCGGCGATATCGCGACTGGCTTCATCGCGCATCCAGCGCTGCTGGATATCGCCACCGGATTTGCGCTCGACCTCGCGCCCGGCCATGCAACGTCGCACGCGCTGTGGG
>NZ_JBFUIP010000127.1:0-16600 GCF_056401815.1 Aminobacter sp. P4_D5
CAGGACATGAATGTCGAGCCGCTCCTTCGAGACATCGATCCCTACAACGACAAAAGCAGCGTCCATCTTCTCCCATCCTTGCCTAATCGGGCTTCGCTTGCGGCCCTGGCGACTGTTCGGGGTCGATGGAACGGCGGACGAAGACCCAAGCTCTCCCACGGGCTTGGTGTCCCAAAGGAACTTCGGTCTCCCGTCCGCCACCGCACCGCTAACAATAGCAGATGCGGCAACGTTCAAGTTACAAGGGTAGGGGTGAGGGGCAGCTTCTAATGAATGACCCTACACCCTCACGAACGTCAAATACGCCGGGGTGCGGTTTTCACGGATGGCCTTGGCTTCGTAGCGCGTGCGCGTCCAGCCCTCATAAGGCGTGTGCCAATCGCGGGCGTCGGCCGCCTGCCACTCGAAGGCAGGATGGGCGCGGCAATGCTGCAGCGTCCAGTTCACATAGGTGTCGATGTCGGAGGCAAAGCGGAATTTCGCGCCGCTCTTCAGCGCGCGGGCGAAGCGGTCGAGATTGACCGGGCTGACGAAGCGGCGCTTCCAGTGCTTCTTCTTCCGCCACGGGTCGGGATAGAGCAGGTCGATGCCGTCGAGCGAGGCCTCCGGCAGCCAGTCGAGCAGCTGGGTGGCGTCTTCGTCATAGAGGCGGATGTTGGCGAGCGGGTTTTCATCCAGCACCGCCGTCATCTTGGCCATGCCGTTGACGAAAGGCTCGATTCCGATGAAGCCGGTGGCCGGATTGTTCGCGGCGATGTGGCGAAGGTGCTCGCCACCGCCGAAGCCGATCTCCAGCTTGACCTTGGACACCTCGGCTTCAAACATCGTGCGAAGATCGGCAGGGGCGGCCACGCCAAGGTCGATGCCAAGGCGGGCCAGTCCTGTTTCAAGCGCTTCCGCCTGATGCGGGCGGATAGACTTGCCGCGCCGCCGCCCGAAAAAGGCTTCGCTGGTGCGACTGCGGCGCGGTTCCTGTTCCATTGATACCACGGTCGCCTTAGGCGGCGACCGCATCCTTGAGGGCCTTCACCAGGTCGGTCTTTTCCCACGAGAAAGAACCGTCGCGACCGGCCTTGCGGCCAAAATGGCCGTAGGACGAGGTCTTGGCGTAGATCGGCTTGTTGAGATCGAGGTGACGGCGGATGCCCGACGGCGACAGGTCCATGACCTGGCGCAGCGCATCTTCCAGCACCGCCTCGTCGACCTTGCCAGTGCCGTGCAGGTCGACATAGACCGACAGCGGCTGGGCAACGCCGATGGCGTAGGCCAGCTGGATGGTGCAGCGCTCGGCGAGCTTTGCGGCAACCACGTTCTTGGCAAGGTAGCGCGCGGCATAAGCTGCCGAACGGTCGACCTTGGTGGTGTCCTTGCCGGAGAACGCGCCGCCGCCATGCGGGGCAGCGCCGCCGTAGGTGTCGACGATGATCTTGCGGCCGGTCAGGCCTGCGTCGCCGTCAGGACCACCGATGACGAACTTGCCGGTCGGGTTGATGTACCAGTTGCAGTCGTTGGCGATCTCGAGGCCGTCAAGGGCTTCGCGGATGTAGGGCTCGACGACCTTGCGGACCTTGCCCGAATCCCAGCTGCCGTCGAGGTGCTGGGTCGAAAGCACGATCTGCGTGACCTCGTGGGCCTTGCCGTCCTGGTAGCGCACGGTGACCTGGCTCTTGGCGTCGGGGCCGAGCTTGCCGGCGTCGCCCTTGTTCTCGTGGCGGGCAGAAGCCAGCAGTTCGAGGATCTTGTGGCTGTAGTAGATCGGCGCCGGCATCAGATCCGGCGTCTCGCGGCAGGCATAACCGAACATGATGCCCTGGTCGCCCGCGCCCTCTTCGCCCTGGCGGTCGGAAGCGCTGTCGACGCCCTGGCCGATGTCGGGCGACTGGCCGTGCAGCAGCACGTCGATGCGCGCGGTCTTCCAGTGGAAGCCGGCCTGCTCGTAGCCGATCGCGCGGATGGCCTTGCGAGCCACCGCTTTGAACTTGGACGGATTGACGACCGGATGGCCGGCTGCGTCCTTCACGATCTGGCCGTTCTTGTCTTTCTTGAGCAGCGTGTCGGGCACGCGAACTTCGCCGGCGATCACAACGCGGTTGGTGGTTGCCAGAGTTTCACAGGCAACGCGGACCTTCCACGGATCCATGCCAGTCTTTTTGGCTTCACGGTAGACGAGATCGACGATCTCATCGGAAATGCGGTCGCACACCTTATCGGGGTGGCCTTCGGATACGGACTCGGAGGTGAAGAGATAATTCTGCCGCTGCACGGGATGTCCCCTCTGGAAAGCGATCGGCGCGATGCCGATCTTTGGCGCGACACGTGTTAGCGAAGCCTGCCAGACCTCGTCAAGCAGGCTTTCGTCGCGGAAGGCTTGTTATTGCAAGAGCGTGGCGACGGCGCATCGCCGTCGCACTGCGCATCTGCCTGAATATCGGAGCCGATTTTCAGAACGCATGATGCGAAGTTTCAAACACTTAGAGCGTCCTTTGTGCGTCCATTCGGGCGCACGCGCTCTGGCATTACTGCTCTTCGTCGTCGGCCAGGACCTTGGCCAATTCAATGACTTTGCGCCGAATTTTGGGGTTGGAAATCCGGGCAAAGGCGCGGTTGAGCTGCAGGCCTTCGGCGCTGCTGAGAAAATTGACCACGAAGGAGGTGGAAGAATCTTCCGCCAGTCCCTTGTGATCGATGCCTTCAGCCCCCGGGGCGTCCTCGAAGAAGAAGGCAACCGGAACGCTGAGGATCGAAGCGATTGCCTGAAGGCGACTCGCTCCGACGCGGTTTGTTCCCTTTTCGTATTTCTGGATTTGCTGGAAGGTAATCCCTAGGCTTTCTCCAAGCTTTTCCTGGCTCATTCCCAACATGTTGCGTCGCAGGCGAATTCTACCGCCGACGTATACGTCGGTCGGATTTGGTTTCTTCTTGTTTTCTTTTTCCACTGTCTTTCCTCGCCGGATTTTCCCAGCTTATTTTTTGGGCAGATAACCCACTTCAGGGCAAATTATAACGCTCGGATCTGAACGCCGATTGGCGCAGCATCTCGCCGCGYGGGGGCATATGAGTTTCTAACAACCGCAGTGTCAATTCGCCCTGAGCCTCTGCCTGAGCTTCAAGCCACTTGCCGCAACGGCAATCACGAACATGATCAGGAAACCGTTAACACGCGAAAGCGGCGTCGAGGTGGCGCCAGCGGCGGCCACCGGAAGCGAGAAATCGATGGTGCCGCGAACATTCATCGCAAGTGCATCCACAACTCGCCCGCTTGGGTCGACAATGCCGGAAATTCCTGTGTTGGCCGCGCGCAGGACCGGCAACCCGTTTTCAACCGCGCGGATCTGCGACTGCCGGAAATGCTGATACGGACCCGGAGTATCGCCAAACCACGCGTCGTTGGTGACGTTTACCATAATCTGAGTTGACGCCGCGTCAACTGCAACTAGACGGGGAAAAATTATTTCATAACAGACGAATGCCGCCGCCTTCAGACCGCCAGGCAGGTCGAGCGGCCGGCGGCTGGTGCCAGCGGTGAAATTCATCGGCCCGGCGACAAGTTGAGTGAGCCCGATGCGCTCCATCAGGCCGGCGAACGGAATATATTCGCCGAAGGGAACAAGGTGGACCTTGTCGACAGCATCAACGATCTCGCCCTTGTCGTTGATGCTGACGACGGAATTGTAATAGCGGGCTTCGGCGTCGGCTGACGATTCGCCTTCCTCGCGCACAGTGCCAGCCATCAGCATCTGGCCTTCGGCCAGCATGTCGCCGATCGCCACCAGCGCGTCGGGCCGCTCGGTGAACAGGAACGGCACCGACGTCTCGGGCCACACGATCAGGTCGGGCTTCTTGGCGCCCGGTTTCGGTGGTTCGGCCGACAGCTGCAGCATGCCGGCAAAGATGCGGTCGCGGACACGGCCATCCCATTTTTCGCTGAGGTCGATATTGGGCTGGACGAGACGGACATTGATCGTCCCGCCAGCCGGCGCGGCAGGCACCGCCAGCCTGTAATAGCCGTAGGCGGCGTGGGCTGCGACCAGCACAGCCGCCAGCGAAAAGCCAAGCTTGAGATTGCGCCGGTCGGCGAGCAGTGCCGGCATGGCGAAGACGAAGACGGCCAGCACGTTCATACCGGTGACGCCGACCACCGCCACGCTCTGCATGAACAGCGGCACGGGCATGGCGGCAAAGCCCAGCGGGTTCCACGGAAAGCCGGTGAACAGGAAGGTGCGCAGCCATTCGGCCAGGCCGAAGGCGAAGGCGAGTGCCGCAATACGGCCGATGCCGTCGCTCCACAACAGCCGGGCCAATGCGGCGGCAAAGCCATAGAAGAAGGCCAGAATCAGCGGAATGCCGACGACGGCAAACGGCAGCGCCCAGGCAAAACTCTCGGCTTCGACCAAAAGTGCGCCACCAACCCACCACAGCCCCGCGAGGAAATAGCCGAAGCCGAACCACCAGCCAGTGACGAAGGCTGGCATGAGGCGGCGCAGCAAGCCAGCGGGCCTGTCGGCGACAGCACCGTCAAGCAGCCACACCAGGACCGGGAAAGACACGAAGCAGGCGGCGAAAAAGTCATAGGGCGCTTGGCCCAGAACGGCGAAGGCGCCGGCCACAAAGGCGACCAGCGCTCTTTTCCATCCCCACAGCAGAATTATCCGCCCAGCGTGGCGCTCCATCCGTGCCCCTCTCCCAGAATCACGGATCGAAGGTGTAGCAGCACCGCAAGGCGGCACCAAATGGCGGACCGCCTCGGCAGGCCAGGCTCACGCCTGTTCAGCCTTGGCGCGGCGGCGGCGCTCGCTCTTCAAGCTATGGACGATGCGCACGCGCTTGACGCGGCGCGGGTCGGCGTCGAGGACGTGGAACTCGAAGCCTGGGATCGCCTGCACGACTTCGCCCCGCGCCGGCACGCGGCCGAGCGCATTGAAGATCATGCCACCGATCGTATCGACATATTCGCTGTGTTCGCCGGGCGAGAATTCCGAGCCCAGGACCTTGGCGACCTCCTCGATCTCAGCCTTGCCGTCGACGACATAAACGCCGTCTCCCGCCTGGGTGATCATCGGCTCGTCGTCATCATGCTCGTCTTCGATGTCGCCGACGACCATCTCGACGATGTCTTCGAGCGAAACCAGCCCGTCGGTGCCGCCATACTCGTCAATGACCAGCGCCATCTGGGTGCGCGTCGCCTGCATGCGGGTCATCAGGTCGGAGGCCAGCATGGACGGCGGCACAAACAGCACCGTGCGGATGAGATTCAACTCGCCGATGTTGCGCTTGAGATCGACCTGCGCGAGGTCGATCTGCACGTCGGTGGGCTGCGCCTTGCGTGCCCTGCCCTTCTTGACGCGCGCCCCACGGGTGATGTGGGCGAGCACGTCGCGGATGTGGACCATGCCGCGCGGATCATCGAGGGTCTCGACATAGACGGGCATGCGCGAATGGCCTGATTGTTCGAATACGACAAGCAGTTCGCCAAGCGTGGTCGAGAGCTCGATCGCCTCGATGTCGGCGCGCGGCACCATGACGTCCTCGACCCTGACTTCGCGGAGCCTGAGGATGTTGTTGAGCATGGCGCGTTCGCCAGGCGAAAACGAATCGGCGTCGCTGCCGGTCGTTTCGGCCAGCGCGTCGACAATTTCCTCACGGATATTGGTGCCATTGCTGCGGTGACGGAATAGCCTGGTCAACCGCTCAATGAAGGATGGCCGTTCGGCCTGGGGGTCGTGCGTCGCGGGTAACGGCGCACTGCTACTAGGTCCGTCCTCGTTCTGGTCGGAGGCCTTTGCCGCGGTTCCCGTTTCGGGCGTGGCGGCAGTCTCTGTTTTGTCGTTCATCGTCTTCCGGTCGTTGATCGCCCCTGTTACGCGTAGGGATCGGGAATGGCAAGCCTCGCCAGAGCCTGACGCTCCAGGGCCTCCATCTCCTCGGCTTCCTCGTCGGTCTCGTGATCATACCCCAAAAGATGCAGGAATCCGTGGATTATGAGGTGGGTGATGTGGTTTTCGAGCGGCTTTTGTTCAAGCTCGGCCTCGCGCACCACCGTCTCATAGGCCAAAACGATGTCGCCGAGCATCGGCGGCAGCGGGTCGCCCGGCGCCATGGGGAAGGCTGGAAACGACAATACATTGGTCGGCTTGTCTTTTTGACGCCATTCGGCGTTGAGGCTCTGGATGGCGTCGTCGTCAGTGAAAACCAGGCTCAGCTCGACGCCATCGACGGCCTCCACCTCGGCCTCGGCCAGGGCCGCGGGCACGGCACGGTCGACCAGCGCCCTCAACGCATCTTCACTTGGCCAAGCGCCTTCCTCGATCATCAGGTCGATGTCGAGGCCGCCCTCCGCGACGGAGGACGCCGGTGTCTTCTTGTCAGGCATCACCAAACCGTTCCGATCAACCCTCGGTGCCAAGGCCGCGCGCGACCTTGCCGTCACGGTCATAGGCCCTGACGATCTCGGCGACGAGCGGGTGGCGAACCACGTCGGTGTCGTTGAAGCGCACAGTCACGGCACCCGGCACACCGTCAAGGATGCGCAAAGCTTCGACCAGGCCCGACTTGGTGTTGGGCGGCAGGTCGATCTGGGTCGGGTCGCCGGTAACGATCATGCGCGACCCCTCACCGAGACGCGTCAGGAACATCTTCATCTGCATCGAGGTGGTGTTCTGCGCCTCGTCGAGGATGACGGCGGCGTGCGCCAGCGTGCGGCCGCGCATGAAGGCAAGCGGGGCGATCTCGATGACCTCTGCGGCAATGGCGCGCTCGACCTTGTCGGCCGGCATCATGTCGTAGAGCGCGTCRTAGAGCGGRCGSAGATAGGGATCGACCTTYTCCTTCATGTCGCCGGGCAGGAAGCCGAGGCGTTCACCCGCTTCCACCGCCGGACGCGAAAGGATGATGCGTTCGACCATGCCGCGTTCGAGCAGCATGGCGGCATGCGCCACCGCGAGATAGGTCTTGCCGGTACCAGCCGRGCCGATGCCGAACACCAGCTCCGACCGCTCGAGCGCGCGCATATAGGCGTCCTGGTTGAGCGAGCGGGCATAGATGGTGCGCTTGCGCGTCGAGATCTGGGCAGCCGCCATCTTGCCCTTGCGCTCAAGTGTCGGCAGCGTCAGCTGGTCGTCGGGGGCAACCGCCATGCGCACAGCACCATCAACGTCGGACTGGGCCACTTCGCCGCCTTTCTGCAGGATGGCATAAAGATGATCGAGCGCGCGGCGCGCCTGTTCGGCTGACGTGGCGCTGCCCTTGATGGTCAGCTGGTTGCCGCGCGAGTGAATATCGACGCCGAGTTTCTGTTCGAGACGGGCCAGGTTCTCGTCGAACTGGCCATAAAGCGCACTGGCTAGCTTGTTGTTGTCGAAGGTCAGTACGATGTGCGCCATGTCAGACGCCCCGGAGGGCAGGTTCTTGAGTTCAGCAGCGCTCAACCGTCTCTCCTCATCTGCCGTACGGCCGCTCAGGCCGTTTCGGCGAACAGGCTGTTGGTGCCTGTCTTCGTGATTCGCACATTGATAATGTCACCGATTTCGCCGGCCTTTTCATCAACAATAACGGGCTGCAGCCAAGGTGAGCGTCCGACGATCTGTCCAGGCTCGCGGCCGGGCTTTTCGATCAGCGTCGAGATGGTCTGTCCGACCAGCCCGTCGGCGAAGGCGTGCTGCTGTTGGGTGATCAACTGCTGCAGCCTTTGCAGCCGTTCGTCCTTGATCTTTTCCTCGACATGGCCGTCCATCTCCGCACCCGGCGTTCCCGGACGCGGCGAATATTTGAACGAATAAGCCGAGGCATAGTTGGTGGCTCGCACGATCTCCATCGTAGCCTCGAAATCCTCATCCGTCTCGCCCGGAAAACCGACGATGAAATCGCCTGACATGGCGATGTCGGGGCGTGCGGCGCGGATGCGCTCGATCAGCTTGAGATAGTCGGCCGCCGTATGCCTCCGGTTCATCGCCTTCAGGATGCGGTCGGAGCCCGACTGCACCGGCAGATGCAGGTAAGGCATCAGCGCGCCCAAATCGCGATGGGCCGCTATCAGCTCGTCGTCCATGTCGCGCGGATGGCTGGTGGTGTAGCGCAGCCTGGCAATGCCGGGGATTTCGGCGAGACGATAAAGCAGCCGCCCAAGGCCCCATTCCTTGCCGTCGGCGCCTTCGCCATGCCAGGCGTTGACGTTCTGGCCCAGCAGCGTGACTTCGCGCACGCCCGCCTCGGCCAGTCGTTCGGCTTCGGTGACGATCTGAGCGACCGAGCGCGACACTTCCGAGCCCCTGGTATAGGGCACCACGCAGAAGGTGCAGAACTTGTCGCAACCCTCCTGCACGGTCAGGAAAGCGGTGACGCCGCGCTTGGCGACCTCGGATTTGCGTGGCTGCGGCAGGTGCTCGAACTTGTCTTCGAGCGAATATTCGGTTTCGACCACCTTCTGCCCGCCGCGCGCCCTGCGCACGACTTCCGGCAGGCGATGATAGGTCTGAGGACCAACGACCAGGTCGACAGCCGAAGCACGGCGAAGGATTTCGCGGCCTTCGGCCTGGGCGACGCAACCGGTGACGCCGACGATCAATTCGCGCCCGCTCTCAGCCCGCTCGGCCTTGAGTTTGCCCAGGCGGCCCAGCTGCGAATAGACCTTCTCCGCTGCCTTTTCGCGGATGTGGCAGGTGTTGAGCAAAATGAGGTCGGCTTCTTCGATGGTCTCGGTCGCCGCATAGCCGTCGGCGGCGAGCGCATCGCTCATGCGCTGCGAGTCGTAGACATTCATCTGGCAGCCATAGGTCTTGATGAAGACCTTCTTGGCAGCGCCCGTTGCCGTCGAGGCCAGTTCCGCTGAGCTTGCCGGGACTATGGTAGAGATATCGTCGAGTTCCATGCGGCGCCTCATAGCGCCTTTCCGAGGCAAAAAACAGCCAGTTTAGGCCGAACGCGCCGGCACCGGCGGCGCGAGCGATTGCAGCATCATTTCGCGCACCCGCTCTTCCATCAGCCGGGTCGCTTCCTTGCGGCTCGACTTGGCCGAAAAATCGATCGGCTCGCCGAAGCGGATTTCGACGTCGAGCCCGCCTTCGGCCAGCAACTGTTTGATATGCGGCACCAGATCCATGTCGCCGATCCAGCTGGCGATTGGGCGGTGCTGGCGGCCCAGCGGGATGCCATGGATGCGGGTATAGGCGATCGATACCGGCTGGATCACGACATGCTCGGCGGCACCCTCGGCAATCGCCATCGAAGCCGCACCAAACAGCGTGCTCTTGAACGGCAGCAAAAGGTTCCCGTCGCCAGTGCTGCCTTCGGCAAACAGCACCACGGCATTGCCGGCGGCAAGGCGCTGGGCGATCTCACTGGCCTGGTCGCCCGACTTGCGCTTGCGCTCGCGCTCGATGAACACGGTGCGCTGGAGACGCGACAGAAAGCCGAAGATCGGCCAGCCGTTCAGCTCCGACTTGGCGATGAAGGTGACATCGACCAGCGAGCCGAGCGCCATGATATCGGTCCAGGAAATGTGGTTGGACGCGATCATCAACGGCCGGGTCTCGACCATCCGGCCTACCATGCGCACGCGCATGCCGAGCGCTCTTAGCATGGCGCGGTGCCAGATCTTCAGGATCACGGTTTCCGGCCACAGGCCGGTCTTCATCGAGATGACCTGCAGTGGCACAAGCACCAGTGAGGCCGCAACCATCCAAGAGAGCGCGAGCCCCGTACGGATCTTTCCGATCATGTAGTGCTCGACGCCTTTTTTAACTGGGCTTCTGGCTAGCGAAGATCGAGCCGCATGACAAGCGCACCGGTCGCCCCTTGCGCCGACTGGTAATAATTCGGGCGCTTGCCGACCTCATGAAAGCCGAAGCGGCGATAAAGGCCGATCGCCGGCGCATTGGTCTCATCTACTTCGAGGAACAGCGCCTCGGCGCGCTGGGCATGCAGTTCGCGCAGCACGGCATCCATCAGCCGCCAGCCCAGGCCGTGCCTGCGATGCGACCGCGAAACCGCGATGGTGAGGATTTCGGCCTCGCCCGCCGCCAGCCGCGCCAGCACGAAGGCAATCGGGGCCTCATTGCCGTGGCCGGTTTCGCGCACGGCAAAACCGAAGACGGTGTCCTGCTCAAGCAGCGACGAAAACTCGTCACCGGACCACGGACGTACAAAATCCTCGCGATGAAGCGGTGCCAATGCCGGGCTGTCATCGCGTGAAAGCGGCTGGAGCGCATAGTCGCGGCGCAACGGCCAGAACGGAAGCTTCATTTCTGTTCCCTCGGCAGCACAAACCCAGCCTGCGGCTTGGCATCAGGCGCCCGAAGATAGACCGGCTTCGGCCGCTCACCTGGCTCTTTGCCGGCAGCGAGGCGCGCATAGGTGCCGATGTCGGCAGTCGCACGCAGCGGGCCGAAGGCGAACGCCTTGTCGACCACGACCGCATCGGCGACAAGCTGAGCTGCGGTGCCGGCCAATGCCATCTGCCCAGACGCGGCGATCTCGGCGGCCTCGGCCAGGCTCAGAACCGCCGGCTCCCGCAAGACGTGGCCGGTCTCATCATAGAGCGCCGCATGGATTTCCTCGCGCCCGGCATCGAGTGCGGCGAGCACGGCTATAGGACCGAGCGCATCGCGCGTTTCCTGGGCGAGCGCTTCCAGCGTGGTGACACCAACCGCCGGGATTTTCAGCGCCAGCGAAAAGCCGCGTGCGGCTGAGACGCCGACACGCACGCCGGTGAACGAGCCCGGGCCGGTGGACACGGCGATAAGTCCGAGATCGGCATAAGCGATACCTGCCTGCCCAAGCGCTTCTTCCACCACGCCCATCAGGTGCTCGGCATGGCCCTTGCCGAGGTCGCGCACGCAGCGGCCGAGTTCCTTGGCAGCACCGGTGTCGTAGACAGAGGCGGCACAGAGGCTTGCGGCACAATCGATGGCGAGGAGGGTCATGGGCGACGCCCTGCAATGGTGAGGAAATCACAGTGCTTGTGCACGCCCCCCTCTGGCCTGCCGGCCATCTCCCCCTCAAGGGGGGAGATCAGGAGCTTTGGCTGCGGCGTCCGTCCATCGGAGGACGTGGTTGGCGACATCAGCGGGTTTGGGTGATCTCCCCCCTTGAGGGGGAGATGGCCGGCAGGCCAGAGGGGGGTGGGACGGGACTCGATCATGGATATCAGACTACCACGTCCTACCAAGCATTTGGCACTGAAGGGTTATCCCCGCGCCTGCGCCTTCAACTCGAGCCTGCGCTTGTGCAGGACCGGTTCGGTGTAGCCGTTGGGCTGGGCGCGGCCTTCAAAGACGAGGTCGCAAGCGGCGCGGAAGGCGATCGACTGGTCGAAGTCGGGCGCCATCGGGCGATAGAGCGGATCGCCGACATTCTGGCGGTCGACGATCGCCGCCATGCGCTGGAGCGAGTCCATCACCTGGATATGCGAGCAGACATCGTGGCGCAGCCAGTTGGCGATGTGCTGGGAGGAGATGCGCAAGGTGGCGCGGTCTTCCATCAGCCCGATGTCGTTGATGTCGGGCACCTTCGAGCAGCCGACGCCCTGGTCGATCCAGCGCACGACATAGCCCAGGATGCCTTGCGCGTTGTTGTCGAGCTCGCGCTGGATTTCGTCGGGCGTCCAGTTGGGGCGGACAACGACAGGTACCGACAAGATGTCGTCGAGGCGCGCCTTGGGCCGCGACTTCAGCTCGGCCTGCACCTGGTGAACGTCGACCTTGTGGTAGTGGGTGGCATGCAGCGTCGCCGCCGTCGGCGACGGCACCCAGGCGGTGTTGGCGCCGGCTTTCGGGTGAGCGATCTTCTGCTCCAGCATCGCGGCCATSRSRTCGGGCATSGCCCACATGCCCTTGCCGATCTGGGCATGGCCCGAGAGACCGCATTCAAGCCCGGTGTCGACGTTCCAGGCCTCGTAGGCCGAGATCCACGGCGCCTGCTTCATGTCGCCCTTGCGCACCATGGGGCCGGCTTCCATCGAGGTGTGGATTTCGTCGCCGGTGCGGTCGAGGAAGCCGGTGTTGATGAACACCACACGTTCCTTGGCGGCACGGATGCACTCCTTGAGGTTGATGGTTGTGCGCCGCTCCTCGTCCATGATGCCCATCTTGATGGTCTTTTTGGGCATGCCGACCAGGCGCTCGACGCGGTCGAAGATCTCGACGGCGAAGGCGACTTCCTCGGGGCCATGCATCTTCGGCTTGACGACATACATCGAGCCCGCACGGCTGTTCATGCGCCGGCCATTGGCGCCGACGTCGTGCAGCGCGATCAGTGCGGTGATCGCCGCATCCATGATGCCTTCGGGCACCTGGTTACCGTCGCGGTCGAGGATTGCAGGATTGGTCATCAGGTGGCCGACATTGCGCACCAGCATCAGCGAACGCCCAGGCAGCGAAACGGTGCCGCCATCGGGGCCGGTGTAGGAACGGTCGCCGTTGAGCTTGCGGGTGACTGCTTTGCCGCCCTTGTCGAAGGTCTCGGACAGGTCGCCGCGCATCAGGCCGAGCCAGTTGCGGTAAACCACGACCTTGTCTTCGGCGTCGACGGCGGCGACCGAATCCTCGCAGTCCTGGATGGTGGTGAGCGCAGACTCCAGCACCATGTCGGAGATGCCGGCGGGATCGGTCTTGCCGATCGCGCTGCCTCGGTCGATCACCACTTCGACATGCAGGCCATTCTTGGCCAGCACCACCGCATCGGGATTCTCCTCACCACGATAGCCGACGAACTGGTTTGCATCGCGCAGCGCCACCGAACCGGAAGCAGCGGCAATTACCAGCTTGCCATCAACAATCGAAAGCCCAGTCACGTCGGCCCAGCTGCCAGACGCCAGCGGCGCGGATTCATCCAGAAACGCCTTGGCCCAGACGATGACCTTGGCCCCGCGCTTGGGGTTGTAACCCTTGGTCTTCTCGGCGCCATCGGCATCCGAAATCGCATCGGTGCCGTAAAGCGCATCGTAGAGCGAACCCCAGCGCGCATTGGCSGCGTTCAGCGCRTARCGCGCRTTSWTSACMGGCACGACCAGCTGCGGGCCGGCGACGGTGGCGATCTCGGCATCGACATTGTCGGTGGTGACAGCAAACGCCGGGCCTTCGGGCACGAGGTAGCCGATCTCGCTCAAGAACGCCTTGTAGGCGGCCATGTCGTGCGGCGCGCCATGCTTGCGGTACCAGGCATCGAGCTTGAGCTGGAAGTCGTCGCGCTTTTCGAGCAGCGCCCGGTTCTTCGGGCCGAGATCATGCACGATCTGAGCAAACCCCTCCCAGAACTTCGCAACATCGACCCCAGTCCCCGGCAATGCCTCCGCAACAACAAAGTCGTGAAGTTCGCGGGATATGCGAAGGCCGAAAAGCTCAACGAGGTCGGTCATAATATAAGCTCCAAAATTCCGGCGCCACTGCGGCGGTCAAAACAAGGTTTTCGGGCGTTTGGCACGCAAAGTGCGCAGGGTCAATTCGTGCAATGCTGCGAGGCGCCATTTGACTTGGCGCCTATCGCCGCAGCGAATCGGTTTAGCCGTCAGACCGCTATCCGGGGACGGCCTGCGGCAATCGCCACGACATGCGCCTCGATGAACATACGCTGCCCCTCGACCGTCGACACGTTTATCTCGGTAGCGATCTCGACCTCGGCCGTATCGGTGCCGGCATCGCTGGCGCGAACGGCAACGATGGCGCGCGCCTCGGCTTCGGCTGCTGCCATCGCACTTTCCTCATCAACGAAGTCGCGCAGGATTTCACCTACCGAAAGCCGGAACAGCCCTTCCTTGGGCTGGCTGACACGCGCCTCGGCCGTCACGCGCACCTGTCCGACCACGGCACCGAGTGCGTTGGCAACGTCGGTATCCTCAGGCACTACGCATTCATTGCCGACCAGGGGCGGCAAGCCGGCATAGTGTAGGGGCGCCGAGGCGCCCAACCCAATGACCGGCCGGTCGAGCGCGACCGACAACCGGGCGATGCCTTCGTGGCCATCGACTGCACGCTGGACCAGAGCGTGAGCGACGGTCGCCGCACCATCGAGCCCGTCCTCGGCGAATGCCGTTTCCAAGATGACTTCGGCAGAGATGCGGGTGAGCGTTGCCAGCACGCGCTCGGACAATGCTTCGGGGGTCGCTGCGATCGGCTGGCCGCGTCCATCGCGCTTGCGGGCAAAAAGCTCGGCACCAAGACGAGCGGCGGTTTCATCCCAATTAGCCTGCCTGCCCAACACATGGGCGGCATCGGAGGGGGTGAAGCCACAGACATGGACCAGCCCGCGCGACACCAGGCGGTTGAGTGTGGCGCTTTGGGCATTGGAGGTCAAAAGCCGGTCGATGGGCAGCGGCACCGCGGTGATCGTGTCGTAGAGCTTAGCCTCGGGCGCCGTCAGGCCAGCGGCGAGATGTTCCGGCACACCGGTGCGGACGGCGAAGCGGCCATCCATGCGGCCCGGATTGGGAGCGCGCAGCTGGCGTTCCAGTTCGCTCGTCACCGCCTCGCCATGCATCATGCCGGCGAGCGCCAGCGGCACCAGACGGCGCGGCCCAAGCGACATTTTTGGCTTCAGGCCGCCGTCTTCCAGCGTCACTTCCGAATCGCCACCGAGGCCGAAGGTGCGCATCGCAACCGCCTCGACCATGGTGCGGAAACCACCGACGGTGGCGCCTTCGGGGTCGAGCCGGGGGCGGCCGTGGTCGAGCACGGCGACGTCGGTTGTGGTGCCGCCGATGTCGGAGACGACCGCGTTGTCGAGCCCGGTCATGTAGCGGGCGCCGACGAGGCTCGCGGCGGGCCCCGACAGGATAGTCTCGATCGGGCGCTGGCGGGCGAATTCGGCCGACACCAGCGCGCCGTCGCCGCGCACCACCATCAGCGGCGCCTTGATCTTGCGTTGCTCCAGGAAGCCCTCGGTTGCGGCAACAAGGCGATCGATCATCGAGATCAGGCGGGCGTTGAGCAGCGTCGTCAGCGCCCGGCGCGGGCCGCCGAGTTTGGAAGAAAGCTCGTGGCTTGCTGTCACCGGCAGGCCGGTCTTCTGGCGGATCAGGTCGCGCGCGGCGATCTCATGCGCCGGGTTGCGGGTGGCGAAGTAGGCGCAGACGGCAAAGCCCGAGACGGATTTCGCCAGTTCCGGCAATGCTGCCTCAAGCTCGGCCAGTTCAAGCGTGCGGGCATTGCCGTGTACGTCGTGGCCGCCGGGGCACAGCACCAGCGGATCGGAGCCGAGCGCGGTCTTGAGGCCATCGCGGGAAAGGTCGGCCTCGGAAAAGCCGATCATCACCAGCGCCACGCGTCCGCCCTGGCCCTCGACCAGCGCGTTGGTGGCGAGCGTCGTCGACATCGACACCAGCTTGATGGCGGCGGGGTCGACATGGGCCTTGTCCAGCACCGCGTCGACCGCGCCCGAAATGCCGACCGCCAGGTCGTGGCGGGTGGTCAGCGCCTTGGCCTTGGCGACGACGCCGTGATCCTCGGACCACAAAACGGCGTCGGTGTAGGTGCCGCCGGTGTCGATGCCGAGGAACAGGGGCTGCGGGCGAGATCTGGCGTTCATTCGCTGGTGGTCCGGGGCTTTTTCCAACTGTCCCGCTCTAGCCGATATGGCCGGCAAAGGGAAACCGGCCAGCGCTGGCTATCGACCGGGTCAGCCTACGCCACGAAACCGATCTTCTTGTGCGTGCTGTCGCAGAACGGCTTGTTGGCCGAATGGCCGCAGCGGCACAGGAAAACCTTGGTCGTGCGCTCGACGGTGTGGCCGGTGCCGGTGACGATCTCGATATTGCCTTCAAGCTTGAGGCTGCCATTGGGCTGCGGGGTGATGACCAGCGGGCCGTCACGCGCGGCGAGCGGCTGGGATTCCTTGAGCGGCGGCTCGCCGGTTGCGGCAAAGCCAGTCTTGCTGTGGCTGCCGTCGCAAAACGGCTTGTTCTGGGACGCGCCGCAGCGGCACAGCGTGGCGCGATGAAAGGTCTCGCCGCCGAGCACGATCTCGGCATGGACGGCCAGCGGGCCGTTCTCGCGCACCCGCACGATGTTGACGACCGGCGGCGCCTCCTGCTGCCCGCCGTCCTTGCGGCGATAGGTGATCGCGCCCGAGGGGCAGCTTTCGGCGATCGCCACGATCTGCTCGACCGAGGCCGCGTTGGGGTGGATCCACTCGCCCGGCGCGTTGGGCTCGAAGACATGCGGATTGCCGAGCACGCAGTTGCGCGAATGGATGCAGCGGCGACCGGAGAACCCGACATCGATCTTCTCGCCCTCGACCGTGCCCTTGGACATTTCGTTCCGCTGCCTCCGTGCTCGGATGCCGAGCTTATCGCTGCGGCGGACGCTGGCAAGGGTCATTGCGCAATCCGCTCAGCCCTTCGCTGTCGCTTCGGGCGTTCGTTGCTCGAAAAGCCGAGCAATTGGCTTTTCGTCCGCTGCGCGGACCGCTTCTCACCCCATCCGGCGATTTCTGTCTCCGCCCGTTCCGCTTCCGCGGACCGCCTGGCGGGCATTATCGCCCGTTCGGCAGCCCCACTAGCGCTCGTCCAGCGCACCCCGGGCGTGGTCCCGGGAGGGGWACCTTTTGGCGGAGCCTCCCCGGGCGGCGGGTACGTCAACCCGCTGCCGGAGGCGCCGGTTCCTCCCCACTGACC
>NZ_JBFUIP010000128.1:0-16263 GCF_056401815.1 Aminobacter sp. P4_D5
GTCTTGGGCTTCACGCGGACGCTTTGCCTATTTGCATTTTGCTGAGATTGTTTGGATCATCATGCCTAGGGGACTAGTGGCTGAAGATCCCGCATCGTGTCTGAATGGCCGAGTACCTCCCTGGCTGTGCCTGGGATGGCGGTCGGTATCTTCACAATGCCGTGAACATCTTGCCCTTTTAAACGGCCCCCGATGTCCAATGCTAAAGCCCCGAATGCGCCACGCCCATGCTGACGGAACCAGCGAAGTCTCTCGCTATGGCCTGAGAATTGTAAGTTAACAGTTCGCGCTAGGCAGTTCGGTGGATAGTGGCGAGCATTGCCTGCGATGATCTAGATATAGCAGCGTGAGCGCGGACTCATATATTAGGCAGATGTCATATATGTAGAATTGCGAAGCATTTTCAGAAGCGGGCGGTGGCGCGGAAATCTTGCGCGAGGCTCGGCTCGGCAATGCCAATAGCTCGTATGACCGCGTCCATCGCCAGCTCGCAGTTCCGGCACTATAGCTCAAACGTGCTGGAGGAGCCCCCCCCAAGAGGAGTAGGCCGTAGCTCGCCATAGCCCGTCTTGCTTATACCGAACCGTTAACGGCAGGTGTATGGTCGCTGAATAAGGCCCCATGATGCGGCTAGTGGGGATGTTGCGTGTTTACGAACAGTGGGCGGGAGAACTCATGTATCGGGTGGCAATTCCCAGCGCGCGCCGCGCTGGCGGAGCAGATGGCTCCGCGCAGAAAGCCTGCAAGACATTGCTGATCGTTGCTCCTGACGATTTCGTGTCGGAGAGCCTGGTCTTTGCAATAGAGCGGGAGTTCCCTTGGGTCGTTGTGGAGCAGGTGCCCACCTTGGCGGAGGCCTGCGCGTGCCTCGACTTCCCGGTGGCGCTGATCTTGCTTGAAGCCGGGCAGTTGCCGGCGGTGGCCGGACATTCCGAGCAATTGATGCAGATGCATCCGGGGGCGCAGATCATGCTGATCCAGGAAGACGGGCAGCAACAGGTCTTGATCCGTGATGTGGTCGCAGTACGAAACATGCGCGGTGTGCTGCCCATGAACCTGAAGCTCGACGTCTGGCTGTCGGTGGTCAGGCTGGTGCTGCGGGGCGGGGAGTATTTCCCGCTGTCGCTGTTTGAGCCTATCATGGGGCAAAAGTGGGGAGCGGTTGCGGCCGGCGTCGAAGAGCCGGCCAAGGCAAGCCGCCAGCAAGAGAGCGATCCCGACGATTTCGACGAGCTGACGGACCRCGAATTGCAAATCCTGGGTATGGTCGCGCGAGGCTTGCAAAACAAGCTGATTGCCGCCGCGCTCGGGCTTTCCGAACACACGGTCAAGATCCACCTTCACAACATCATCACCAAGCTTGGCGCCCACAATCGCACTGAAGCAGCGGCGATCTATCATGGGCGGCGGGACGCGGTCAGCGGGCGAGGTGCAAGCACTTCGGCTGTTCCGCCGACCCAGCTGCCGTTGGCATGAGAGCGAAATGCCGCGCTTCCAGGATGTCCTGCTCACCGTTGGCCAGCTCAACTACACCTGGACCAACACGGAGAGCCTGCTCATCTACCTGATCGCCGGTCTGGCCAAGGTTGACAAGGAGACCGCGATCATCATCTTCCTGACGCTGAATACGACGCGCGCCCGGCTCGACCTCGTCGAGCGCTTAGCCAAGATGGCGAAGACGCCCCAGGCCTGCCGGGACGCGATACTTTCGGTGACCGATCAGCTGATGCACCAGGGCAAGCTACGCAACAAATACAGCCATTGCATCTACTCGTTCGACGAGACCGGTACGCGTGCCAGCACCCAGCTCATGCGCATCTTCGACAGCAAGGATGCTGTTCGATACGGCAAGCTTGAGGAACTCGACGACAATGAGATGCATCGCATCGGCGCGTCGATCGAGGCGATCCGGGACATCAACCGGCAAATCTGGAAGATCGTCGAGGACAATGCGTTTCCGCATTGAATTGGGGCGTGCGCCCGCAGGCGCATCACAATGACGGACTGTGGCTACTCCATATTGGGCATGCCCGGGCACCCTGAAGCTAGCTTCTCGCTGATTTCAAATGAGCRTATTCTTGAAGTGATGTTTCCAATGGCGGAAACACTCGCACCATAGCGCCAGTTTGGGGACGGGCGCATTTTTTCCCTTAGGAGGAAGAAATGACGACGTACCCAATCTGCGCCAGCAGGATCAGGACGATTCTGCTGGTATCTTCAGCATTCGCGGCCATCGGCCTCAGCGCTCCGGCGTCGGCCCAAAACAGCATCCGCCCGCGGATGACGGCCGCGCAATGCCAGCCCCTTACCCAAGGCAACTATGAACTGTGCTGCATCGCGATCAACCGCCGCAGCATCCTTTCTTCCAACCAACTGGCACAATGCCCGCCGATCACGACATCGCTGATCTCGTCAGTGCTGGCCGGCAGCGACCACAATGGCGGCAATGGGCGTAACGGTAGTGATCGGTCCAATGCTAGCGCTGGCCGATCTGGGGGTTCCGGTGGGACCGCTAGTGCCGGGGGCACCTCAGGTGGCTCCGGCGGTGGTGCTGGTGGCGGCTCCACTGGAGGTGGTGGTAGCGTCGGAGGCACTTCGGCTGGCGGTGGCGGTGGCGGTGGCGGCGGCTCCGGTGGCGGTGGCGGCGGCTCCGGTGGCGGTAATGGTGGGGACGGCGGCGGCACCGGCGGTGGCGGCGGCGGAAGCTCGAGTGGTGGTAATGGTGGCGACGGTGGCGGCACCGGTGGCGGCGGAGGTGGCAGCGCCGGTGGAGGTGACGGCGGCGACGGTGGCGGCACCGGAGGTGGCGGAGGCAGTAGTTCTGGTGGTGGAGACGGTGGCTCCGGTGGAGGCGCTGGCGGCGGGTCTKGTGGCTCCGGCGGTGGTTCTGGCGGCGGCTCCGGTGGAGCAGGCGGTGGTTCTGGCGGTGGCGCCGGCGGTGGTGCCGGCGGCTAGTTCTCTTCGCGGATGAGTTGGGTGGGGGCGAAGGCGCCGGGTGGCATCCAGATGGTTGCCGCCCGGTGAGGCGTTAGAACGGTCGCCTTCCCAACTATTTCGAAATCGCCTGATACCGATCGTCGGAGAAGGTCGTGCCCATGACGAGGCCCTTGATCCGGGCGCTGACGCCGACCTTGCGGACTTCCTGAAACATCAAGATGAACGGCGAGGTGTCGGTGTGCACCTTCTGGATCGCCTCATACATCGCCTTGCGCTTGCCCGTATCCTGTTCGCGCACCGCGGCCATGGCATCCGGCGACAGCTTGCCGGCGTTCCAGCCGAAACGGTCGGCCAGGCTGTCGGAACCGTCGGGCGCATCCTGCTTGTTGACGGCGAACGCCTTGGCGTTGGAGTGCGGGTCGGGATAATCGGGCCCCCACAAGCCAAGCCAGATATCAAGGTCGTGATTTCGGTAGCGGTCGAGCCATTCGCGGCCGCCGACGATCTGCAGGTTGAGGTGCACGCCTGCCTGCGCCATGGATGCCTGGATCGCCTTGGCGAAGTCGGTGAAGGGCTGCGTGTCCCAGACCACCATGTCGAGCGAGAACTCGCCGCTGACACCGCCTTCGGCCAGCAGCGCCTTTGCTTTTTCAATGTCGAAGGTGAACGGCTTGTAGGCGATGGCGCCGAGAAAACCGTTGGGCACCAGCGTCTGATGCACCTCCATGGTGCCGCGCGAGATGGTGTCGACGATGCCCTGGTAGTCGACAAGGTATTTCATCGCCTCGACCACCTTGGGATTCGCCAGGTACTGGTTCCGGACGTTCAGCCCCATATAGTAGATGTTGCCCGAGCGGCCGTTGACGATGGCAAGGTTCRGGTCGCTGGCAATGCTGTCGAAATCGTTCGGTCCCAGCCTGTTGGCGATGTCGACTTCGCCCGCTTGGAGCAATCTGCGCTGTTCCGCGCTCTCGGCGACATGGCGGATGAGGATGCTGTCGATCTTGGGTGTCGCTCCCCAGTAATTGTCGTTGCGTTTGAGCAGGATCGACTCTTTGGGCTGCCATTTGCTGAGCACGAACGGACCGGAGCCTGCGGAATTGTCCGACTTCAGCCATTCATTGCCGAAGTCGCCCTCAATTTCATGCTGCTTGACCAGCTTGCTGTCGACGATGCCGCCGATATAGGACGACAGGCAGTAAAACAGGAAGCTCGGCGCATAGGTGTCGGCGATCTCGATGACCAGGGTCTGGTCGTCGAGGGCCCTGATGCGGTTGTCGACATTGTCAGGTGAAAAGCCGAACTGGCCGATGATGAAGGCCGAGCGCGACTTGAGGTGAACCACCCGCCTTAGCGAGAATTCGGCGTCCCACGCCGTTACCGGATTGCCCGAGGCGAAGCGTGCCTTCGGATTCATCTTGAAGGTGAAGGTCTTGCCGTCTGGCGAAATCGTCCAGCTCTCGGCAAGTACGCCGATGATCCTGGTAGGGTCATTGACATCGAAGCTGACCAGCGACTGATAGATCTGGCTGCTGGTGAGCACGCCGCCGACCTCGCCGACCTCGCCGGGGTCGAGCGTCATGACATCGTCGATGGCGTCCGCAACGATGAGGGTATCTGCCGGTGTGTTCGCAAAAGCGACGGAGACGGCAAAAACCGCGCCGACCATCGCTGCGGCCATCGCCTTGAACACACGCATGCCTTCGTCCCTTCATGAGCCGTCTTGCTGCGGCCCATATCATCGGCACTGCGGCGTCGATCAGAAAATCGTCGCAAAGCGCCGATTTGTGAAGGGGTTATATTCTCTATTCTGAATATGGACATGCGGCTCGATCGGAGGAATGGAATTCCGATCAATTGGTATTTTTGGGTATGGATTTCCATTTCTGACCCTAATTTAGGGCTCTCTTGCCGTGTCCGCCGGTCATTGTTGGATTACAAATGTGGTCAACGCCTGTTTTTAGATTCCTTTTCCTGGAGTTGTCCGATGTGTTTTTCTCTGTTTGCCGCAGTTATTACTGCCGGCTTGGCCTTGGCCACGGGCGCCCAAGCCGAGCGGTTGACCGATCAGCCGCTTGTCGACGCTGCCTGGCTGAAGTCGAACCTCGGCAATAAGAGCCTCGTTGTGCTCGACGTTCGCGATGCGGCCAAGGATGGCAATAACCCCTATGCCAAGGGCCATGTGCCGGGTGCGGTCAGTGCGCCTTATTCGACTGCCGGCTGGCGTGCAGAGGTGAACGGCGTGCCAGGCATGCTGCCGCCGCTTGAGACGATCACCAAGACCATCGGCGCGCTGGGCGTGAGCAATGACAGCCATGTGGTGATCGTGCCGCAGGGTACGGACTCGTCCGAATTTGGCGCTGCGACCCGCGTTTACTGGACCTTCAAGGTACTCGGCCACGACTCCGTGTCGATCCTGAACGGCGGCGAGCGCGCTTGGGAAGCAGCCGGTGGCGAGGTCTCGACCGAAGCGGCCACGCCGGTTGTTGCCGCCTTCAATGGCAAGCTCAAGACCGAGCTTCTGGCGACCACCGCCGATGTCGAAAAGGCACGGGCCGAAGGTACCAAGCTGATCGACGGACGTCCGGCGGCACAGTTTCGTGGTGAAGCCAAGAGCCCGATCGTTCGCGTTCCCGGCACCATTCCGGGTGCTGCCAACCTTGAAAACACCAAGCTCTACGACGCCGACAAGGCATCCTTCGCCTCCAAGGACGCTGTCGCAGCGCTTTCCAAGGGCGTTGGACTTGGCACCGACGAGAAGAACATCGCCTTCTGCAACACCGGCCACTGGGCCTCGGTTGTCTGGTTCGGCCTGAGCGAAATCGAAGGCAACAAGAACACCAAGATGTATGACGGCTCGATGGCCGAATGGGCCGCCGACCCGGCACGCCCGGTGCAGCCCGGCTCCTGATCGCCAGGCGAGCGCAGGTCCGAAACCAGAGATGTCCAGGAGCGATCCTGGACATCTTACGTTGAACGGGCGATGCATCTTCTCATTCAAATTGCGACTGAATTGAAATGACCCAGATTGCTGCAACCGCGCCTGCCCCTGCCGCGCCGGTTTATCTCGACAAGGGCCCCGTCATCTTTGTGGCGCTGGCGCTAGTGCTTGGAGCGCTTGCCATCGGCGAGGCGATCAGCCCCCGCCAGGCAGTGCTGTTTGTCATTGGCGGCCTGTTGGGCCTGACGCTGTACCACGCCTCCTTCGGCTTCACTGGCGGCTGGCGGCGTTTCGTCGTCGAAAGGCGTGGCAATGCGATCCGCGCACAGATGCTGATGATCGCTGCGGCTTCGGTGGTCTTCATCCCGCTTCTGGCGCTCGGCAGCGCCAATGGCCAGCCACTGGTCGGGGCCTTTGCGCCGGTCGGCGTGTCGGTGCTGGTCGGAGCTGCGATGTTCGGCCTTGGCATGCAACTCGGCGGCGGTTGCGGCTCGGGCACGCTGTTCACCGTCGGCGGTGGCAGCTCGCGCATGTTGGTCACGCTCATCTTCTTCATCGTCGGCGCCGTCATCGGCACGGCACACCTGCCGTGGTGGCTGGAAATGCCGTCAATGCCCGAGATCAGCCTGGGCCGGGCGCTCGGCGTGCCGGGCGGGGTCATCGTCACGCTTGTAGGTCTCGGTTCCGTGGCTGCCGCGACCGTGCTTGTCGAGCGCCGCGCCCATGGCGGGCTCGAAAAGATCAAGCCGGCGCCGCGCAACGGGCTTGCCCGGCTGCTGCATGGTCCCTGGCCGTTGGTCGGCGCGGGGCTTGCGCTGGCAGGGCTGAACATCGCGACACTTTTGACTGCTGGCCATCCCTGGTCTGTCACCTTCGGCTTTGGCCTGTGGGGCGCGAAGGTGGCGCAGGCGGTTGGCGTTCCGGTCGAAACCTGGGCGTTCTGGAATTGGCCCGGACCGGCAAAGGCGCTCGGCTCCAGCGTGCTCGCCGACGTCACCTCGGTGATGAATTTCGGCATTATCCTGGGCGCTGCTTTTGCGGCAGGCTTGGCCGGAAAATTCGCGCCCAAGGTCAAGGTGCCGTTGGCCTCGTTCGTGGCTGCCGCAATCGGCGGCGTTCTGATGGGTTACGGCGCGCGGCTGTCCTTCGGCTGCAACGTCGGCGCGCTGTTTTCCGGCATCGCCTCGGGCAGCGTGCATGGCTGGCTGTGGTTTGCCTCGGCGTTTCTGGGCAGTCTCGGCGGTGTGGCGCTGCGCCCGCTGTTCGGCCTCGATGGGTTCAAAACGAAATGAGCACGCGCAACACGCTCCTCTTCGGCACGGCTTTCCTTGCCGCCACATCGGCCATCGCGGCCGATCATTATCGTTTCGCGGCACCCAAGCCCGTGCCGGCGGCCAGTGCACCGGCAACCCCTTGTGCTGCCGGGTCGCCTTGTGCCGCGGCATCTCCATGCTCAGCAGCGACCGCGCCGTGCGCGGCAGCTTCGCCCTGTTCGGCTGCACCTGCACCATGCGCGGCGATGGCACCGTGCGCTGCGGCTCCGCCTTGTGCCGCAGCACCCGCCGCTTCGCCTTGCGCGGCCCAGCCGCAATAGCGCAAGCTGGCGCAAGGAGGCCTGAGATGGACGAGGCAAAAGCGGATGCGGTGCGCCAGGCACTGTTTTGCGAGCACGTGCTGGCGAAGTCTGGCAGCAACGTACTGCTCGAGACACTGCGCGAGGCCAAATCAGTTGCCGTCTGGGAGCATTTTCCCTCAGGCGATGTGTTCGATCCCGAGACTGGCGCGCAGTGGTACTACCACAGCCATCCGCCTGTCGAAGGCCAGGCCGAACATGGCCATTTCCATTGCTTTGTCAGGCCTGAGGGCGCGAACGGGCCGATCCACCATCTCGTAGCCGTCGGTGTCGATGCCTATGGCCGGCTGCTCAGGCTGTTCACGGTCAACCAGTGGGTTGTCGGTGACAATTGGCTTGGTGCTGAGGCCACGATAGCGCTGTTGCCACGCTTCGACCTGCATTTCGCCAGGCCGTCCTATCTGGTCAATCGCTGGCTGAGTGCCGTGGTCGGTCTTTATGCAGAAGAAATCAGGACGCTGGTCCGTGAGCGCGACCGGGTACTCGCTGCGCACCAGCCTGAAAATGACGCTCCAGCGCGCGACGACCGCGCGCTGGAGGTGACATCCGAACTTGGCGTCGACCTTCGCCAGATGGCCGCCCGCCTCGGCGTCTGATGCCTGTTATCCGCGCAGGATGATGCGCATCGCCTGGTCGACCACCGGATGCAGGCCGCTGGCGTAAAACGACAGCCGGTTGCCCGCGCCGGCATTGCTGGTCATTGCGATCGTCAGGCCTGACTTCGGCTCATGCTGCATGACGGTGACGTAGCCCGGAATGCTGCCTTGATGGCCGAAGGCCATGCGATCGGCATAGCTGCTCATGAACAGGCCGGCACCGGTCTCACGCATGCGTGTTCCCGGGAAGGCGACCGCGATGCGGGATTCGCTCATCTCGCGGAAAAGGGGGGCGGGCAGCAGCCGACCGGAAAACAGCGCCCACATGAAATTCACCATGTCGGCCGGCGTCGAAATCATGTCGCCGCAGCCATAAGCGCCCGAGAAGGGAAAGCTCTCGGAAGAATCTTGCAAGTCGTCGGAGTAGGGCAGCACGCCGTCCATGCGCCACATCTCGCCGCCCTCAGAGAGGCCAGTCGCGGCGTCGGGTGCGGGTTTCGGGCGGTGGTAGTAGCCACGCACCATGCGCTCGGTGGGGAAACTTTCCGTCGCCGGCGACCAGGTGTCCTTGAGGCCAAGCGGTTCGAGCACTTTTTGCCTGACATACTCACCGAGGCTGAGACCTGACGCCGCCTCGATCAGAATGCCGGCCAGCACATAGCCGGTGTTGTTGTAGACGGCAGGACAGCCCGGTGCCGTCTGGTCGCCGACACTGAAGGCGAGGTCGACAAGCTTGGCCGGCGTCCACACCAAGGTTGGGTCCATCGGAATGTCGTATTCGAATTCGGGCAGGCCGCCGCGATGGTTGATCAGCTGGCGCACCGATATCTCGCTGGCGCGCGGCAGATCGGGGAACCAGGCCGCAATCGGGTCGCCGAGATCGACTTTGCCTTCCTCAGCAAGCTTCATCAGGGCAGCAGCGACAAAGGTCTTGGTGCAACTGCCGATCTTGAACAGCTGGTCTGGCGTGACGGGCAGATTGCGCGGCCTGTCCGACAGGCCTGTCGTGACGGCAACGACCTCGCCGTCGCCAAGGGCGAAGGCGAGGGAAGCACCTACCGCGCCATCGGCGCGGTAGGTTTCGAGCAGACTGTTCAGGTCTTCGAGCATGACTGTCTGCCTTCCTCGTATTTTGCCTTATTCGGCGATGTCGACAGCAGCAAAATTCTGCCGGCCGAAAGGATCCATCACATAGTTGAGCACGCTCTTGCGGACCGGGATCGAGACCACCGAGTGGGCGATCGGTGCCTCCGGCACCTCGGCCTTCAGGATCGCCTGCGCCTTGCGATAGATCTCCGCGCGTTTTTCGGGGTCGGCGGTGACGCGGCCAGCCTCAAGCAGCTTGTCGAAATCTTCGTTGCACCACCGCGAGCGGTTCGAGCCGCCCTTCACGCCGTCGCAGGCGAAGGAGAAAGAGAGCATGTTGTCGGGGTCGCCATTGTCGCTGCTGCCGCCAAGCAGGTAGGCATCATGCTCGCCCTTGCCGGTGCGGGTCAGGTACTCGCCCCACTCGAATGTGACGACCTCCGACTTGACGCCGACAGCGGCCCACTCGGCCTGGATCATTTCGGCCATGCGGCGCGCGTTGGGATTGTAGGGGCGCGATACAGGCATCGCCCACAGCTTGATGTTGGTGCCGGCATCCAGGCCTGCTTCCTGAAGCAGCTTCTTCGCGCCTTCGGGGTCATAGTCGATAGCCGCGTCCGTGACCGCGCCCAGCTGCATGGGCGGCACGACGGAGCCCGCAAGGCTGCCGGCACCCTGATAGACCGCCTCGACGATCGCCTGGCGGTTGATCGCCTTGGCCAAAGCTGTGCGCACGCGCACGTCGCCCAGCGGCTTGTGCTCGGTGTTGAAGCCGACCGATCCGATGTTCTGGCCTGGCTGGCTGAGAATGTCGACGTCGGGATTGTCCTTGAGTTCGGCAAGGGCTGCGGCTGGCGGCGGTGCGGCCACCTGGCACTCGTTGGCCTTGACGCGGGTGACGCGGACGACAGGTTCGGGCGTGATCGCGAAGATGAGCGTGTCGATCTTCGGCGCGCCGTTCCAGTAGTCCTTGTTGGCGGCATAGCGGATCTGCGCGTCCTGCTGGTAGGCTTGGAGCACGAAGGGGCCAGTGCCGACCGGCTTCTGGTCGATGACTTCGGGTGTGCCGGCAGCAACCATCTTCTCGGTCTGCTCGAGCGACAGGATGGAGAGATAGTCGAGCGCGATGCCGGGCAGGAAGGTGACGTTCGCCGTCGGAAGCGTGAAGCGCACAGTGTAATCGTCAACCTTCTCGATGTTTGCGATCATCGAGCCCATGCCGAGGCCGTTGAAATACTCATACGAGGCGTTGCCGAGCTTGTAGTACGGGTTGCTGGAGTCGCGTTGGCGATTGAAGGTGTAGAGCACGTCGTCGGCGCTGAAGTCGCGGGACGGGGTGAAGGTCTCGTTGGAGTGGAACTTGACGCCCTTGCGGAGATGGAAGGTGTAGACCTTTCCGTCTTCGGACACGTCCCATTTCTCAGCGAGAGCGGGCCCGACCTCAGTGGTGCCGGGCTTGAACTCGACGAGGCGATTGAAAATCGTCTTGGCTGCCGCATCCATGGTGGAGTCGGCGACGGTGAGCATCGGGTTGAAGGTCTCGGGGCTGGCCTCCGAGCAGTAAACCAGCGTCTTGGCGTAGGCCTGCCCGCCGAACAGTATGGTCGACGCGACAAGCGCCGAACGCAGAATCATGGCTGAAGATGTCATTGCAATCGCTCCCATTTTTGATTGTCGATGCTGACGTTCGCCCGGTTCTCCTCCCGTCACGCCAGCATTCCGTCCTCTGAGGTCTACGTGCTCATGGCGTGCTCGGCGCGCGCGTTGGCCGATTGCACGAAACGATCCGGCGCGAGCGCGCCGTAGGACACGCCGAGTTGGATAAGGTCGTCGGGCAGCGGCTCACCGCGCATCAGGGCCGAGCCGAGGCGCGCGAGTGTCAGCGATACCTGGAAACCGTAGCCGCCCTGGCCGCCGAGCCAGAAGAAGCCGGGCAGGCGCGGGTCGAAGCCCGCCACCGGCGTGCGGTCAGGCGAAAAGGTGCGCAGGCCAGCCCATGGCGTCGAGGGACGGCCGACATTCAGGCCGGTCGCCTCCTCGATGTTGTAGGCGGCGGTGGCGATGTCGATGTCTTCGGGGTAGGCGTCGCAAGGCGCGGTGTCGGTCTCGTCGGCGAGCGAGCCGATAAGACGGCTGGCGTCCGGTTTGAAGTAGAAGCGCTCGTGCAGGTCGACGACCAGCGGCCAGTTGCGCACGTCGACACCGGCAGGTGGGTCGAACAGGAAGGCGGTGCGCCGCTTGGGCGCGAAGCCGAGGCGGGAAAGACCGGCGCGTTCGGCGATGACGTCGACCCAGGCGCCGGCGGCATTGACGACGATGTCGGCGTCGTAGACGCCTGACGTGGTCGTGACACTGAAGCCGTTGGGACCACGCGAAATCTTCAACACTTCCGCACCGGTGACGACACTGCCGCCAGCAGCCTTGAGCGCGGATGCCTGGGCCTGGACCATCTTGCCGGTGTCGATGTCGACCGCGCCGGGTTCGTAGACCGCGCCGCAGGTCCGTTCCGCTGCGATGGCCGGAACCATGGCGGCGACATCGTCTGGCGACAGGCGCCGTACGCTCGGTACCAGGGCCTTTTGTTCTTCGGCCAGTTGGTCGATCGCGTCGGTGTCGTCAGGACCACCGAAATGCAGGGCGCCTCTGACGTGCTCGACGAAGCCGCCGTCGATGATGGCCTGCCGGCTCGCCACCGAAAGCGCACGCACGGTCGCGTTGCCATAGGTCTCGGAAAACAGCGCGGCGGAGCGCCCGCTGGCGTGATAGCCGAGCTGGGTTTCGCGTTCGATCACCGTGACCTGAGCCCATTGCTGGACGGCCGCAGCGAGCGAGAGGCCGGCAATGCCTCCACCAATGACGATGACTTTTTGGGTGCGGGAATTGGAATGCATGGCCATTGGTAAAATCATTTTCGAATGCAGTCAATATTTAGCGTATAGGAAAAATATTGGCGAATCTTGCGGTACGGAGGGAGTTGGAATAGCTACTGAATCACGGGTGATGGAGATAGCCATGTCGGAACAACCGAATCTAGGCGACTGCCTGCGAAACCTCAGGAGGCAGCATGGCTGGACGCTTCAGGATGTCAGCCATCTGACAGGTGTCGCGGTATCGACGCTGTCGAAGGTCGAAAACGACCAGATGTCGCTGACCTATGACAAGCTGCTGCAGATCTGCGGCGGCCTCGGCATCCATGTCACCGAGTTGTTGAGCGGCGATTCCAAGCAACCATCGGCGCGCACGCGCCGCTCGATAGCCTCGAAGGCAACCACGCTACGCCAGCTGACCCGGAATTATGACTATTATTATCTCGCCACCGATCTGGTGCGGAAACGTATGGTGCCGATCATCGCCGATGCCCGGGCGCGCACGCTGGAGCAATTCGGCCCGCTGACAAAACATGCCGGCGAGGAGTTCCTGATCGTGTTGAAAGGCGAGATCGAGGTCCACACCGAGCAATATGCGCCGGTGCGGCTCAAGCAAGGCGAAAGCGTCTACATCGATTCCACCATGGGCCACGCCTATCTCTCGGTAGGCGAGGGCGACGCCGAAATGCTGTGCGTCTGCTCCGGCGACGAGCCGGATATGGAAAAGACGCTCATCAGCCTCAACGATGAAGAGAAGGTCGAGGCCTAAGCGACCCGGCGACCTTCGCGCCACACAGTGCGAACGACGGGCACATGCTCGTCGACCCGTACGCGCACCAGATCACCCCTACGTCCTGCCTCGATGACACCGCGGTCGGTGAGGCCGACGGCATCGGCCGGGTTCTTCGACACCATCGCCATTGCTTGCGGCAACGAGATGCCTTCGACGACTTCGCCGAGGAAGAAAGCCGACTGGATCAGGCTGAAGGGGATGTAGTCCGACGACAGGATGTCGAGCAGGCCGTGCTCGGCCAGCGCGCGGGCTGACACGTTGCCCGAATGCGAGGCGCCGCGCATGACGTTGGGCGCGCCCATCAAGACGCCGAGCCCGGCCCCCTTGGATGCGTTGGCGGCTTCGAGCGTGGTCGGGAATTCAGCGACGCGAATGCCTTGGGCGATCGCTTCGTCGACATGGGCTGTGGTGGCATCGTCATGGCTCGCCAGAACGATGCCACGCGCGTGGCAGGCGGCCGAAATGACATCGCGGTTTGGCCTGGAGTTGCGGGCGGAATCGCCCATGCGCTTGTCGCAGAAGGCCTGGAACTCGACGTCGTTCAGCTTCAGCTTGCGCTGGTAGTAATAGGCGTAGGTTTCGAGGTCGACGAACTGGCGCTGGCCCGGTGCGTGGTCCATCAGCGAAGCCAGCTTGACGCGGTCGTCGCCATCGAAAACCGCAAAGCTGTCCTGGCAGTCGCCGGCCGAGACCTCACAGCGCAGATGGATGAAGTGGTCGGCACGCACGCGGTCGGCGCGCACGCTGTCTTCGATTGCGTCGGCGAGCAGGCGCATGTCGGCGGAGGTCATGTCGGCGTCTTCGTCCATGCCAACGCGCAGAGCGTCGAAGACGGTGGTGATGCCGGCGGAAGCCACCTGCGCGTCGTGTGCCAAGACGGCTGCGATCGGGTTCCAGCGCACGCGGGGGCGCGGCGCGTAGTGACCTTCGAGATGGTCGGTGTGGAGCTCGACCAGGCCTGGAATGATGAAGTCGCCACCCATGTCCTCGCCGACCGCGCTAGGACCGGTGGAGATTTCGGCGATCTTGCCGTCGCGCACGACGATCGAACCGTCGATGACGGTGTCGGCCAGAACGATCCGGGCGTTTCTCAAGACAAGGTCGGTCATCTCAGGCGGTCTTTCTTTCAGCTTGATTGCCCAGCGCGCGATAGGCCCGCACCTCGAACGGCGCGCCCGACGTGGGCTCGACGAACAGCGCCAGCCCGTCGACCGGCACAGGCTTGTCGAGCACGCTGCCCAGGCATTCCTCGATTGTGGCGCGGACGCGCGGTGCTTCCTCGGCTGCCACGCGGCCGGTCAGCGTCATGTGGAAACGGAAGGTGTCGAATACGTAAGGGTAGCCCCACTGGCTGAGGTTGCGGCATTCCTGCGGCGACAGCGCCTCGGGGTTGCGGCGGGCGATCTCGGCGTCGCTCAGCGGTGCACGGAAAGGCTCGAACGCCCTCACCACATCGCCGGCGAAGCGGTCGAGCTCGGGCAGGGGCTCCGCCGGGATCAGGGCGAAAAAGCCGTCGATCTGGGCAAGCTTCAGGCGCGGGATGTCGAAGGGTGTCGTGTCGTTTGCGAAAGAAGAAACGGCATCGACCAGCGACGCCTCGGAAACACCGTCGGCGAGGCGGAACGGCGCCTTGAGCGTGGCATGGAAACCGTAGCGGCGTGCGGCGGCCGCGTGGAACGCGACTTCCGCCGCCGACAGATCGCCGAACGCCTTGGCTGGCGTGGTTGCGCCACCAAATGCATCGCGCCCGAGCCAGCCGGCCGCGATGCGGCACAGCGGGTCGTCATGTTCGGGCGTGAAGTAGATGGCGTAGCGCATGGCGCGAAGTCCTTGAGGGCGATTGCCCGATAGATGATTTGCGTGACAGTTTGACGAAGTAGTGGCCGACTTCTCAAGATTTGCAATGATGTTCAGTGGCTGGCCTTCCCGCCGATCAGGCGCTGGCGCAATGCGGTGGAAATATTGTCGAAGATGAACACCACAATCAGGATCAAGAGCACCATGTAGGCGACGTTTGCCCAGTTGGAATTGGTGCGCATCGCTTCCCAAAGCTTGAGGCCGATGCCGCCGGCGCCGACAGCGCCGATGATGGTGGCCGAGCGCGTGTTCGATTCCCAGAAATAGAGCGACTGGCTGATCAGCACCGGCAGCACCTGCGGCACCACGCCATAACGCTGGACCGATGCCGGTGAGGCGCCGACCGAACGCATGCCCTCGCGCTGCTTGTCGTCGATGTTTTCCAGCGCCTCGGAGTAGAGCTTGCCGAAGGTGCCGGTGTCGGTGAAGAAGATCGCCGACATGCCGGCGATGGGGCCGGGGCCGAAGGCGCGGGTGAAAAACAGTGCCCAGATCAGCATGTCGACCGAGCGCAGGAAGTCGAAGAAACGCTTGGCGACCTGGTTGACGAGGCGGTTGCGCGTGATGTTGCGGGCCGCAAGGAAGGCCAGCGGGAAGGCGAGCACGCTGGCAAACAGCGTTCCTACGAAGGCCATGACTATGGTCTGCAAAAGCTTCACCCAGACGTCGCCATGCTGCCATTCGGAGTTGTTGACGATGTTGTCCCAGGCAAGGGCGGCGTTCGACATTTTGGGATCGATGCGCGCGTCAGACATCACCAGCGACAGGACCTCGCTTGTCGACTTGCCCCAGTAGGGTGAGTTGGCGTCGAAGACAAAGTTCTGCCAGCCAAGGAAGCGGTGGCGGATCTTGACGTCGTCGGCGTTGATCTGGACGCTGCCGGCAAAGCCGAAGTCGACCGATATCTTTTCGCCCGGCGCTTTCTGCGTCGCCCAGGCGGGCAGGGTGCCGACGATAGCGATGCTGGTCTCGGGCACGACTGCGACTTCGAGCGTTTCTGTACCGCACGTCACCGTCACGCTGGTCGGAGTGACGTCGATCGTGTTGTTGCGGCCTATATGGGCTCTGACGCGGCTGGCTGATGCCTTGTTGGCGGCAGGAGCTGCGGCGGTCGCTGCGGGCTGGTCGAAACTCAGCCATTCAGGATGCCGGTCGGCACGGTAGGATGAGAAACGCGGATAGCCGATGTCGAGGCGGTCCTGCCTGAAGGTGACCTGCGGCCGGATTTCGTAGCTGACCCAGTCGGCGACATAGGTTCCGGCAATGCCCCAGTTGCCCGCAGCGATCACGGCACCGACGGCGAAGAACCACCAGGCGAAGACGAGATAAGCAACGGTGCCGGCGCCCACCGCCCAGCCTGTCAGGCTCTTGCGCCACGAGCCGGCGAAAAGCTCGGGGTGGCGGTCGGAGATCGCCTGCATTTCGGTCATGGAAAGAGTGGTCATGTCTTAGTTCCCACGGCCGAAGGCAAAGGCCTGCTCGCCGACCAGTTTTTTGCGCAGCCAGGCCGACAACTGGTCGACCGCGACGATGGTGCAGAACAAGAGGAAGAT
>NZ_JBFUIP010000129.1:0-16226 GCF_056401815.1 Aminobacter sp. P4_D5
TGCCTGCTCCTTGCGCGCTTTCACGGCGCGGAAACCAATCGAAAGGCCGTCGAGCGCGCCGCCACGCAAAAGATTATGCACGTCACGGGCGCGGGCAACGTCTTTTGCCAGCCTGCCGCGCACGAACAGGCCGCGGTTGTCCTCCTTCAATTCCGTCCAGGTGCCAATCGGCTGGTTGGGATCGTGCTGGAAAAGCATGCGAATGCCGGCAGCACCCCGTGTCCGCAGCGATTTGGCAAACGCCCCGCGCTCAACCACATCCTTGCCGAGATCGATCCGCCCAAACAGGCTGGCATAACCCGAGAAGGTGCCGTCGACAGCAACCTCGTCGAGCACCAGGTCGACGAATTTCCGTTCGCCATTCCGCGTCGCTGCCTCATGCATCATGAGCGCCACTCCTCTTGCGTCTTTGGTCGATCCAGCGGCCGATGCGGTTGCCTTCAAAGGCGCGCATGACGAAGCCGAGCGCCCACCACGCACAAAGGCTTGCGGCCGCTGCCCCCATCATCGTCATCTCGGTTGGGCTGATCAGCTCTTCGATGCCGAGTTCGGCGGCGATCTTCAGGCCAACGGTGCCCCCGAACACCAGCCCGCAAACAACGCCCACCGAGAAGCGGACAGCGGCCTCTCGTCGTCCTTGCGGCAGGATGTAAGCGAGCGAGATCGCCGAGCCGGCAATCGCACCCGCGCCCTTGGCCAACCACAGCCAGCCGGGGTCGGATATGTACGTCATGGCTCTTCGGTCCTGTATTTGGGATTGTTCAGCCGCGCGGCGGGTAGCCCACGGCCTCGCGCTTTTCATCGTCGCTCAGGAAGTTGGCCGCTTCGACCCTGGCCCAAAGCGCGTCGCGCTCCCCGGCAAGCCCCTCGACCTGGTCGGCGTCGTACCAAAGCCGCAAGCCGTCGCCGAAAGCCGGCGCCAGCCAGGCCGAAAGCTCCCTCGCCGTCCTGGCCACCAGCGGCAGGACAGTCAGGCGATAGAAGGCGCGGTTCGCCTCCTGATAGTTCGCGTAGGTATTGTCGCCTGGAATACCGAGCAGCATCGGCGGCACGCCAAAGGCGAGTGCTATGTCGCGGCTCGCCGAATGCTTGGCCTCGATGAAATCCATGTCCTTGGGCGTCAGCCCCATCGCTTTCCAGTCGAGCCCGCCCTCGAGCAGCAGCGGCCGGCCGGCGCGCGTCGTTCCCGAATAGCCATCTTCGAGTTCAGCCTTCAGCCGGTCGAACTGTTCGTCGCTCAGATTGCCGCCGTCCTTGGGTGCATAGACCAAGGCACCGGAGGGCCGCGCCGAGTTGTCGAGCAGCGCCTTGTTCCAGCGCCCCGCCGCATTGTGCGTATCGAGCGCGATGAGTGCGGCTTCGAGCGGTGGGAATCCGTAGTGATCGTCGAGTGGATGGAAGAGTGTCAGATGCGCCGCACCGCCCTGTTCGCTCAGGCCGAGGCCGATACGACGGCGCGCACTGCCCTCGCGATATTCAAGCGCCGTCGGCCAACCGCTCGCATCAGCTGCCACAGCGACCCTGTCAGGCCGCAGCAGGTGCAGCTCGCGCGCTCCACCGCCCGCCTCGACCAGCTCGACATAGGCATTGCCCGAAAGCAGCAGGTGCCCGTACAGCGCTTCCATGAAGCTGCCGCCGGCCTGCCGCTCATTCGGCCGCTCGAACAGCTTCAGCAAGCCGTGGTCGTCCAGTTCGCTGGCGCCCTCATAGAACAGCCAGGGAATGGCCGACGCCGTCTCCGAGATCAGGCGCACCGAGCGATGCACGATCGGGTTGCGCATGAAACCTTCGCGCGCAAGTCCCGCATAATCGCGCCGCGTCCAGCGCGCCTCGCCCTGCGCATGGATGGCGACAAAGCCAGTCGGCCCGCCGCTTTTGCGTTCAGGCACGGTGCTGCCCCTCCCAGTCCGCCAGGACCAAGGCCAATTCAAAGCCATATCGTTTCCTGTTCAGAGAAAATCGCGGATTCGCGGTTCGGTCGACCAGTCCGGCATCAGTTCGCCGATTGCCCAGACCAGCGCATCGACGCGATCGGGAGAACGGCCATTCGACAACCCWTTCGGGCCGAAATCTCACATCTCGTCTTCAAGCGCGGAAAAGCGCCCGGCATGTCGAACTTTGCCCTGTGCATAGAGTGCGGCAATCGGCTCGGCGCGCAGCCATTTCGACCGCCGCGCCCACACTGCCTTGACCGGCACCGCCGGATCGACAGTGCGGATTACCGCCGTCACCATCTCGCCGCCCTGATTGGTCTCGGCAACAATGCTGTCGGCTTCCAGGCGGTGAAACAGCCTGACCGCCGTGCCAGCCCAATCCTGCGGTTTCGCCGCTTGGACCGTCGCATCGGCTAGGACCACCGCCCTGCCCGCGCCATCGAGTCCGACCGCAACAATGCCGCACGCATCAGAAGTTTTCCGCGAACTCGCCGGCGGATCGACCGCCACCACGATACGGCGCAAGTCGCTCGCTTCCGCGACCAGGGCTGCCTCGAGCATATCGCGCGACCACAAGGCATCGTCGCGATCCTCGATCAGTTCGCCGTCCAGTTCCTGCCGGCCCAGCACGCTGCCGCCATAACGACTGCGGATCGCCCCCAGAAAGCCGGGCGCGAGGTTCGCGCTGTTTTCGTCCGACCGCATGCGTGTCACCACAACCTCCGGGTCGGCCAGCAGCCGCTTCAACAGCGGCACCGGTCGTGGTGTCGTGGTGATGATCTGCCTCGGCCTGTCGCCAAGCCTGAGCCCGAACTGCAGCATGTCGAAACAGGCCTCGGCATGTTTCCACTTCGCCAGTTCATCGCACCACGCCGCCTGAAACTGCGGCCCGCGCAGACTGTCGGGGTTTTCGGAGGAAAAAATCTGCGCTACGGCGCCACTGTCCCAGACCAGCCTTTTGCGGCTCGGTTCGAAACGCGGCCTGTCGTGACGCGAAATCGTTGCGATCCCGGACGGCCCTTCGATCATCACCTCGCGCACATCGGCCAAAGTCTCGCCGACCAGCGCAATTGGAGAATGCGGCCGACTCGCAAAGGGCGAAAGCCCTCGCACCATGGAGTTGACCCATTCGGCCCCCAGCCGCGTCTTGCCCGCACCGCGTCCGCCGACCACCAGCCATGTCGCCGGCTCTGCTTCGAGCAGATACTGAGCAATACGGGCTGACCAAAACCACTCCTTGGCGGTCAGCTCACCTTGGCGAACAGTCAGGTTCTTGCGCGCCCAGCACTCGTGCATAGTCTCGAGCAAGCTCGACGATGCGTCGGTCGATCCTTGCAAGCACGTCCGCCATTTCTGCATCTCTGTTCGTCTGGCTCACCTTGGCTGCATCGCCTCCCCGCATCAGTTCGCTGATCTTTTCGACCGTCCTGACGATCGAGCCGACCATGGCGACCTGGGCCTTGTCGAGACCGCCTTCGTTTTCCAGCCGAAGTGTTTCGACCTGCCCGACAAGGGAATCGGCCAGCCGCGCCAGCCGATCGTCGAAATCGCCCGCAATCGGGCTCGCCCAGCCATCCCGCAGGATGCGTCTGTCGATCGAAGACACCGCATAACCGCTCGCTGCCGATAGCAGCGCGGCATCGACCGCCGCACCTTCAAATAGCGCGCGCAGTGCCAGCCATCGCTCGTCCGCTTTCGCGACCAACGAAACCTCCATAACAATGTTTTGGGAAACTGCCTGTCGGTGCAGCCGGTTTGGCTACACTATCTTTGACGATAGCCAGACACTACCAAAGCACCGTCACGTTGTCAAGAATATATTCCTATACTGGCGCATTTTTCGTAATCCCCCAGCTGTGTCCAACTGCCTCTTGTCGTACCGGCAAAAATCGGTGACAAGTCAGGCATGGGCCGAGGGACGCGCGCCCTGAATTCGCCAGCAAAAGTATTTTGGTATAAGCTGCAGCACGCCCGGGCTCGTCTCGAATGGAAAATCCCACCGAACCACGCAAGAAGAGAGGCCGTATCGCGGCTGGCCTGCTGGCCATCGACGCATGGCTCGACTCCACGCTCTACGAACTGCGTTTCAGGGCGCAACAGTTCTGGRAAAGCGCCACGATCTTCTTCCGCCGCTTTCGCGTCAAAGGCTGGCGCCGCGGCGTCATTGAGGTGTTGAGCGAGTCATTCACCATGGCGGCCGGCGGCTCGGTCGTCATGCTCGCGCTCGCCATGCCGGCTTTCCAGGAGACTACCGGCAACTGGCGCAATCAGGACGACTTCGCCGTCACCTTCCTTGATCGTTACGGCAATGAGATCGGCCAGCGCGGCATCATCCAGCGAGACTCGGTGCCTGTCGACGAGATGCCCGACCACCTCATCAAGGCGGTGCTGGCAACCGAAGACCGCCGCTTCTTCGAGCACTACGGCATCGATTTCTTCGGCCTGGTCCGCGCCATGTCGGAAAACATGCGCGCCAATTCCGTCGTTCAAGGCGGTTCGAGCATCACCCAGCAGCTCGCCAAAAACCTGTTCCTCACCAATGAGCGCACCGTCGAACGCAAGGTCAAGGAAGCGTTCCTGTCGCTCTGGCTCGAATCGAACCTGTCCAAGAAGGAAATCCTGCAGCTCTACCTCGACCGCGCCTATATGGGCGGCGGCACATTCGGTATTGCGGCGGCCGCCGATTTCTACTTCGGCAAGCAGGTCAAGGATCTCAACCTCGCTGAGGCGGCGATGCTCGCCGGCTTGTTCAAGGCGCCGACCAAATACGCCCCTCACATTAACCTTCCTGCTGCGCGCGCTCGCGCAAACGTCGTGCTCAGCAACCTTGTCCAGGCGGGTTTCATGACGGAAGGCCAGGTGCTGTCAGCACGGCTGCACCCCGCCGACATCGTTGATCGCGGCGATCGCAAGAGCCCCGACTATTTCCTCGATTGGGCCTTCGACGAGGTCAAGAAGATCGCCGCGAAGTCAGGCATCCACTCGCTGGTCGCCCGCACGACGATCGACATGAACATCCAAAAGGCAGCCGAGGAGTCGGTCGAATTCCACCTGCGCCAGTTCGGCAAGGAATTCAACGTCACCGAAGGCGCTGTCGTCGTCATCGAGACCAATGGAGCGGTTCGCGCCATCGTTGGTGGCCGCGACTACGGCGCAAGTCAGTTCAACCGTGCCACCAGGGCACAGCGCCAGACCGGCTCGTCGTTCAAGCCTTATGTCTACGCAACCGCCATGGAGAACGGCTTCACACCGGATTCGATCATTTCCGACGGTCCGATCAGCTGGGGCACGTGGTCGCCGAAAAACTACACGCGCGGCTACTCCGGCCGCATGACGCTGACGACCGCGCTGGTCAAGTCGATCAACACTGTGCCGGTGCGGCTTGCCAAGGATCACCTTTCCATTCCACCAATCAAGGCGATGACCGAGGCGATGGGCGTCGAATCTCCTGTCAGCGCCCACAAGACCATGGTGCTTGGCACGTCGGGCCTGACCGTCATGGATCAGGCGACCGGCTACAGCGTGCTGGCGCAGGACGGCATGGTCGGCACGCGCCACGGCATCACCCAGCTCGTCACCCATTCAGGCCAGCTCGTTTACGACTACAGCAAGGACGCGCCGCCGCCGCACCGCGTGCTGTCCGAGCAGGCAGTCGTGTCGATGAACTCGATCATGGTGCAGATTCCCGAGGTCGGCACGGCACGCAAGGCTGCCCTCCCCAACATCCGGTCCGCCGGCAAGACCGGCACCACCCAATCCTACCGCGACGCCTGGTACATCGGCTACACCGGCAACTACACGGCCGCAGTCTGGCTTGGAAACGACGACTTCTCGCCAACCAACAAGATGACCGGCGGTTCGCTACCGGCGATGATCTGGCAGCGTTTCATGGTCTATGCCCACCAGAACATCGACCTGAAGCCCATTCCGGGCATCAAGAACCCATTCGTCGACCCGGCCGCGATCGCCAAGGCCAAGGAGGCCGAAAAGAACGGGGGGCAGCCGGCGGTGGCCGATACATCCGATCGTCCTCCTGTCTTATCGAGCACCACCACGCGCGCGCTGCGCGACATCGCGGATTTCTTCCACAACGCACCTGCCATCGAGCCGCCACCCGAGCCCGAAACGCTTTCGGCGCTGTGACGTTGCGAGAAGCCTGCCAACAACAGGCCCCGCACCGGTTGCAGCCGTTCCCGACTTGCCTTCCAGTCACATGGCGGGATATTCCTCCGCCAACTCCATCCTGCGGCGGCTCATGCTGAAACAATCGCTCCTGATAGCTCTCGCCCTTGCCGTCGCGGTCGGCGGTGGTGCTGCAAGCGTAGGCATGGTGCTCAATTCGCAAGAGGGCATCGGCGCCGTATCGGTCGGCCCCTGGACCGCCTTCCCCGACATCGGCACGCCGGATGCCGATCCCTACTCCAAGGCGCGTGTGGCACGTGACGGCGTTCTCGCGCTTGGCCGTGCGGAAGGTCTCAGTTTTGTCGCAGATCGCGACTCCAGCGGCGTCACGTTGAAGAGTGAATGCAATTATCGCGTCGAAGGATCGCTGCCGGTCGCACGGTTCTGGACGCTCTACGCCACTGACAGGGCCCACACGGCGCTCAAATCGGGGATGCGCCGCGACTCGGCATTGCATTCGCTGGAAGTTCTGCGCCAGCCTGACAATTCCATCGAGATTTCGGTCGGCGAACGGCCCGAGCCAGGCAATTGGCTCGCGGTTACCGGTGTCGGCGCCATGAACTTGGTGCTGACGCTTTACGATACCCCCATCGCCAGCAGCACCGGCCTGTCCGGCATTGAAATGCCGCGCATCGTCAGGGTCCAGTGCAATGCGTAGGCTGTTTCACACACTGGCCATCGGACTGATCGGCGCAGGCATCGCCCACATCGTCATTCTGCTGCTCGTGCCCAGCTTTTCCGAGCGTGATGCGTGGTCTCGCCTTGCGATGGTCGCAGGTCCCAACAAGGTCGTCCGCCTCGACAAGGACGTCGGTGGAGCGCCAGTGGTGAAGTCGCTCGATCCGTCGTTCTACGAAGCCGCTTGCCGCTTCGATCTCACCGAAGGCGTCGTGCGCATCGATAACGCCGGCAAGGTTCCCTACTGGTCAGCCTCGGTCTATGACCGTAGCGGGCAAAACATCTACAGCTTCAACGACCGCACCGCGACCGACCGAAGCCTCGATTTCGTCGTGCTTACCCCAGCGCAGATGATCGACTTGCGCAAGGAATTGCCGCCGGAGTTCGAAAAATCGATCTTCGTGGAAACGCCGATCGACGAGGGTATCGTCGTCGTCCGCGTCTTTGTTCCCGACGATAGCTGGAAGCCGATCGTCTCCCGCTTCCTCGACGGCATCAACTGCGAAATCCAATAAGGCGCAAAATCGTCTGGATATGGCGTTCAGTGCCGCGGCAGCGGATCCTTCCGACGAGGCGCGACACTGCGTTGCGTGCGACCGCCAGATACCGAAGCCGAACCCGACATGCGCTCGTAGCGCACGCCTGGGAAGATGATGATTGATGCCGTCGTGTCCGGTGCACTTGGGGACCGGTGGCTAGCCGCACGACGCGGCATGAATGACACAATGCTGCCCATGTTGGCGATTCCCTCTCGGTTCAACCGGAGTAAGCACGCAACGCCTCCAAAAGCCGATAAGGCCAGCAGAGAGGTTAACAGTCCGTTACTGCCATGCCTTTGAATCAATTCCCGTGCGATGCGTTTGACACTCGCATTTTTAAACAGGCGACGTGAAAGGTCCGTGAGCGTTTCGCCAATATCGGCCTCACCTACAAAATTCTTTTGGATCGTTCTATCTGACCGGAGTCCCAGGCTCGCCCAGCGGACCAGGGTTGAGACAGAGAGAAACGTCGTAACCTTTTGTTAATCAACGCATTTCTTAACGGCAAAGTTAACAGTCCGCTAACAAATCAGCGCTAAGTTTATCTTCATCTTCGGGACATCCAGGACGGACACAGCAGTGCCCGACCGCTTCCGAGACAGTGTCGAATTGTGTCAGGCGTAACCGTTCGTGTCAGCATCGGACTTCAGGCAAATCGCCATCGGACGCGAAAACGGAAAGCCCGAGCGGCTGTTCCGGGCCGCCGTCTCTGCGTTTTGCGCCCTGCCCCGCCCCTCACGCCGCGAAATCGCACAACTTGAAGATCTGACGCTGCCGCTGTTCGACAAGGTGTCGGTGGAAGCCCGCCGTTTTGTCGCGGCCGCCCTTTCCGAGAGCGAATATGCGCCGCCCGGCCTGGTTCGCCGCCTTTGCGACCAGAGCGTCGATATCGCCGCACCGCTGCTGATCCGTTCCCCCGTTTTGTCCGATGTCGCGCTTATTGCGCTGATCGGGCGCCACGGCCTGCCGCATGCGCGCGCGATCGCCCGGCGCCCAAATCTCAACACGACCATCGCCGACCTGATCAGGGTGCTCGAACGCCCGCGCTTGGTTCACCCCGAAACCACCGCACAGGAACAGATACCGGCAGCTACCGAAAGCAGTCCGGCCCTCACCTCGGCACCAGATGTGTCCAGCGCCCCCGGTCCCGGCCAACTCGCCGAAAGTGTCCGTCGCCGGCTGCGCTCGATGATGGCGCCCAATTACCCACATCAGTCTGGATCGAGCGAGGGTTTGCCCCACGCAAGCGCTTACGACAAGCTCAAGACAACCGCCCTTACAGGCAATAGCGCGTTCTTCCAGACAGCCCTTGCGGATGCGCTGGAAATCGATTTCCAGACGGCCCGTTCGATCACCGAAAAGTCCGGCTACTCCTCGCTCATCGACGCGCTCAAGGCACTGGATTTGCCGGAAGAACAGGCGTTCCTCCTCGCCGCCACGACCTTCCCGGGCCAGTTTGCCCATGCCGAGGCCATCAGGCTGTTTCTTGAACGCTACCGCCTGCTGCATCGCGATGTAGCGCTTGATCGCGTGCGCGACTGGAAGGCAGCCTCCGTCGGCGCCCGCATCCGCAGCAACGCCGAACGTCTTCGGCCACAACCGAAGGCTGACGGGTCCCTCAGGGCGTCGTAAGCGAAACCAGATCCTTGATCTCGGTCTTGCCAGGTTCGATTTCCACCACCCAGATATCAGGATCGAAGCGACGCTCGCGCTCAAGCCGCTTGTCGATTGCGGTGCCGTCATCATCGCTTTCAAGCAGGGAGAACTGGCGTTCGTCTGGCCGCGCCATGTCGTAGCTCGTCTGGGGTGCCGGCCCATAAAGGTTCGAGCGGCCAAAACGATCGCGAGTCAAAATGAAGACCGCGCCTGCCTCCAGCGCGCCCCGGTTGAGAATGGCACCAAAGCCCCCTTCGCCGAAGACCCGCCGCAAAAGGGCCGATACCCAAAAATCCGTGGTTAAGCGCATCTGTCCGGCCCAATCGCAAATTCGATCCGGCCTCTATAGCGGCCTACAGGCAAGACGCACAGGCCATTCGGCCCGGGTCCTTCCGTCAGTTGGTCAGGCCGATCTCGCGCATCTTGACGTAGACCGCCGGGTCAGGCTCGCCCGTTTGCGGCAGGCCGAACAAGGACTGGAACTCGCGGATTGCCGCCTTGGTCCTGCCGCCAGGAACGCCATCGATCTCGATGCCGTCATTGCCGAAGGCCTTCAGCCCAGCCTGGATCTTCATGATCCGGGCGCTGACGCCTGCCTCACTCGTCGGTTCGGTACGAGCGGGTAGCGGAGTTGCTTCGACACGCGGCGCCGGCGTAGGAGCTGGTGTTGCCTGCACGCGTGGTGTCGGCTTGGGAGCTATGCCCGCGGTCGTTTCAGCAGCGCCGAGTTGTTCGAGCAGCGAAGGATCGATCTCGCCGGTAGCGGCCAGGCCGACTTTCTTTTGATAGGCCTGGATGGCGATGCGCGTGGCAGGTCCGTTGAGCCCGTCAACCGTGCCGTCGTAAAAAGCCAAGTCTTTCAGGATGCTCTGGACCTGTTCGATCCGCGGATCGCCTTGCGGCCGAACAACTTCAGCCTGCGGTCGCTCGATCTTGATCGTGGTCTCCGGCGCATTCTCTTTCATATCCGGAAATTCAGCCGCTTCGCGGGTCGAGAAGAACGCGCCTTTGTGGGCATAGGGCTGGTACCACAGCGCGTTAGCCGAGACGTAAAACAGCGCCACCAGAAAGGCTGTCGAGCCGCCGACAAGGATAGGATTGCGCGCGATCAGTCCGCCAAGCGCCAGTGCACCCTCTTGCAGGGGGCTGCGGTCATCGACGACGACCTGCTTCCTAGCTTGCTTTGCGGAGCGAGCCATTGCGCATCTCCTTGTTCCTGCTCGCAGGCAGCCGCATCACTTCGCCCTTCGTCGGCTCGGGGCGGAAGGCCGGGCCTTCGATCGGCAGGCTGATGGTAACAGTGGTTCCCTCGCCCGGCGCGCTCTCGATCGACATCGTGCCGTCGTGCAATGCGACCAGTCCCTTGACCAGCGAAAGCCCCAGGCCCGTGCCTTCGAAGCGGCGGGTGTAGTCGTTCTGGACCTGCATGAAGGGCGTGCCCAACCGTGGCAAATCCTCCTGGGCGATGCCGATGCCGGTATCAGACACCCAGAAATGCAGGCGCGAGCCAAGCCGCTTGGCGCCGATCTCGACCCTGCCGCCCTCGGGCGTGAATTTCAGCGCATTGGACACCAGGTTGATCAGGATCTGCTGCACCGCGCGCCGGTCGGCCTTGACCTCGCCCGTACCGGCAGCCACTTCGATAGCCAGGTCGAGCGCTTTCGCCTCAGCCTGCAGCGCCAGCATCGAGGCGCACATGTCGACGGCCTCGCGGAACCTGAATGGCTCCGGATTGATCGCATAGCAGCCCGACTCGATCTTGGTGACATCGAGGATCGAGTTCACGACTTCAAGCAGGTGCTGGCCGGAATCACGGACGATGCCGACATATTCCTTCTGGCGCGGCTCCTGGAAGCCGCCGAACATCTCGTGCAGCAGCATGTCGGAGAATCCGATGATCGCGTTCAGCGGCGTCCGCAGCTCGTGGCTCACGGCGGCGAGGAAATTGCTCTTGGCAAGCTCCGCGCTCTTCACCGCATCAGCTGCCTTGGCCAGTTCGTCGCGCAGGTCGGCAACCGTGTCGTTGTCGCGGATGATCACAACAAACGATTGGCCTTCGCCCTTCATCATCTCAAGCGCAAACGGCCGGAAATTGTCGCCGGCGTCGCTTTCGTTCTGCCTTGGCAGGCGCAGGCGCAGTTCGACCTGACGCAGTTCGGCGCCGTCGCGCATGTCGGCCAGTGCACAGAGATAGCCAACACGATCGGCAACATGGATTCGGTCGAAAAGTGCGCTGCCCAGCAAAAGCTCAGGCTGCAGCCGCAGCATGGTCCGCGCCTGGTCGGAGACATCGGTCACGTCGCCATTATGCGCAACGCGCAGTACCACTGCCTTGAGCACACTTTCCAACGCATTGGTCGGAGCGACATCGTGCTCGACACGACGATCCAGAAACGCACTGGCACGAACTGCAAAGGTTGCGAGCCAGGCTACGGGCAGCAGCCAGTGCCAGGCCGACACCGCAGCACCTTCGGCAAATGGCATCGAGCCAAGAAAACCTTGTGACAGCAGAGCAGCAACGGCCGCGACTGCGCCAAACATTGCCGCCTTGCGTGTGCGCCAGACCCACAGCGCTTCGAGCGGCAGCGAAGCAACCAGCAACGTAGCCGGCGAGGTCACCCCACCCGCAGCAGCTATGATAGCTGCGATTGCGGCTATTCCGGCAACCAGCGATGCCATGCCAATCTGAGTGGCCTTGCCCGTGGCGGCAACCAGGAGCGCTGCAAGCCAACTCAGGCTGAAGGCGGCGAAAATGACGGCAAAGGTGGATGCTGCGCCGAGCTTGGCCGAAACCAGAACCACGCCCGCCCCGGCAACGAGAAAGGGAGCCGCCAGCAACAAGCCGACAAGGCGGCGTTGCTGCGACCGCACGGAGCCATCGATCGACGGATGGACCAACCGGTCGCAGCCGGCGGCCACCGCACCGGAAAACTCACCGTATCTGGTCATGACAAAACTCAACGCTACGCACTCTTCCGTGGCTCGCTTGCGGGCTCTTTTGTGGTTGTCCCCAAACTCGCACCGAGCCTTTAATGAAGGAATAAAGCAGGGCGACCGAAACCCGGCCGCATGGCGAATATCGGGATCACAACGCCGACATTCGAGAACAGTTGTCGCCATGGTAAACGGAGGGTTATTTGCCGACTTGGGGTCCGCGAATCTGGCCAGGACTCGCCCTCACGAAATTTCGCAATTTAAATCAATTGCTTAGGAGTCGTATGAGAGATTGCCTGCACGAACGCGCCCGCAAGCTGGGCCAGTCCGTTAAACTTTGGTGAAAAGCCTTCGCAAAATACCACCTTTCGCAGCAAGCGCTCCTTTGCTCCTTCATGCCATTGTCGACCCAACAAATTGCATGGCAGCTGGAGACAAACCGGCCCGCCAGACCACAAGAGGCATCCCATGGGCTTTCTCATCAGAACCGCATTCTGGTTCTCGCTCGTCCTGCTGCTGCTGCCGCTCGGCACCGGCCCCAATGGCGAAAACAGCGTGAGCCCGCTGCAGGCGATCTTTGCCGCGCGCGAGGCCGTCGGTGACATCGCCGGCATCTGCGAGCGCAAGCCCGAGGTTTGCGAGACGGGCAAGGCAGCAATGCAGACCATCGGTGTCAGGGCACGCGAAAGCGCCCGCATCGCCTATGAGGCGCTCGACCAGCAGTTTGGACAACCCGACACCGCCACCCAGACAGGCAGCGTGCCGGCAACGGACGACGAACCGGCCATCAAAGCCCCTGCTCCTACAAACTAAACTCCATTTGGCCGATGCTTACGGCCACCGTAGGTCGCCCGCCTCCGGCATCTCAGGTACTTTTCTTTTTTCGTGACGGGCGGCCGCGCTGCCACTATATCCAAAGCATCATGACGACCTCGATCGACACCATCCGCGACGACTTCACATTCCTGGACGAGTGGGAGGACCGCTATCGCTATGTCATCGAGCTCGGCGAAGCGCTTCCACCTTTCCCCGAGAGCGCTCAAACCGATGCCAACAAGGTACAGGGCTGCGTCAGCCAGGTCTGGCTGGTGACCCATCAGGGCGACGGAGCCGATCCGGTCATCCGGTTCGAGGGCTATTCCGATGCCCATATCGTGCGTGGGCTGGTTGCCATCATGCTCGCGCTGTTTTCCGGTCATCGTGCCAGTGAGATCATGGCTATCGACGCCGAAGCGACCCTGAAGACACTTGGCCTCAACGAACACCTGTCGCCGCAGCGTGCCAACGGCCTGCGCTCGATGGTCAAGCGCATCAAACGCGACGCCGAGGCAGCACAGCGCCAGATCGCCTGAGCCACCTCAGCCCAGTTTCGGGCGATAATCTTCCGCTCCCCAATGCAGGACCTTGCGCCCGCGATTCATGCCGGCGCCCGGATTATAGTGGCGCGCCAACACCCCGAGTGCCGATTTGAGCACGATCTTCGCCGAGCGCACCGGCCAGCAACGCTCTGCCTCCACCAACTCCAGGCCCTTGAGAAAACAGCAGACGTCGATCAGCACGCCTGAAAGCTCCGGCCCAACAGCATCGATCGCCATGTCGACCCGCTGGCGCGCAGCAAGGGCCGCGTCGGTCAGATCGACCAGCCCGCCGCCAGCACCGCGCTTGCCTGACGACACACTCGCCACCCAATTTGCGCCCATGCGCGGCATGATCTGGCCGCGCGTGTAGTCGGAGCGCAACCGTTCGCCGGCTGCAAATTCGCTCCGGCTCAGAAACGGCTCGCCCGCCTTGGTCTTGCGCCGGACGAGTTGGCTCAGCGGCGATTCCGACAGGTTGATCAGAGCCGCATGCTGCCCCGCCACGGTATCGACAATGATCGTTTCCAGCTCGCGGTGCTGCCCTTGGAATGGGTCGGCCGCTCTCGCCTGGCGCCGAGCAGCCGCCCTGCCTTCCGGCGACAGCTGCACCGTTCGGGAACGGCGGCTAACAAGGCCCTCGCGGGCAAGTGCCGCGAGAACATTTGCGTCGACGGCGATCCGCTCGGCCCTGTCATTTTCGAGCAACACCTTGCCGCCGCCTGCGGCAGGCTCGCACTCGGCGGAGCCCTTGGCCAAAAGCGTGAGCACGCGCTTCCGCAGCTTTTCATCAACCAGATCATTGCTCATGTCAGCGCTCCAGCCTGTCGCGAAACGCCGCGATCGCCACCCGCTCTGCAAGGGCCACGATCCGGTCGAAGTCGGCATCGTCGCGCAGATCTTCGACGGTATGGCAGGCATAAAGCACCGTCGTGCGGTCGCGTCCGAAACCCCGGCCAACCTCGCTCATGGTAAAGCGGAACACGACATGGGCGACATACATCGCAATCTGCCGGAGACGGCTGATGTCGTTGCCCGTTCGGCCAAGCCGGCGCAGTTCCTTGCTCGGAACGCCAAATAGCGCGGCCATCAGATCGATCATCGCATCGCAGCGCTCGACCACCTCGTCGCGACGCATTTCGGCAAGGAGCTCGAGCGACGAGCGCTCGTCCCTCGCCGCAGCTTCGCGCGCCTCGTTCTGCCGCTTCACCAATAGTGCCGATGTGGATCCCACCAAACTCGTCCCCCACCAAAGATAGGAATAAGTTCTTATACCGTGACCCGGCAGGGTGTGAACAAAAAATGAACACGGAGAAGGGGATCAAAAATTCAACACATTGGAATCATTCGAATTTTTATTTTTCTTCGCTAAAGTTTCGCTGCAGTTTCTCCCCACCCTGAAAACCGCCCGCATGATTGCCTGATCAGAGTCACAGCAGGCAGGTCGCGATGCGGGATTTTTCAGGTGAAATTGCAGCTTTCAAGAGAGACAAGCTCACTGAATTCACAGATGCCAGGCAAAGAGCTTCCTTGCAGCTTTGCTGCGGGATCGAGCTTTCGAATGCATTGTCCGGAGAGCCAACACCGACATTGGCGCTACTCAAGCGTCTCGAGCGCGCGATCGAGCGCGAGCGGCTCAGAGGCGTCAATCGCCATTGGAGCTACGATCTCAACCGCCACATCGCGCTCAAGCAAGTACGAGACCGGCTGAAGGGCGTGTTTCCCAATGGGCCGGGACGCTTGTCGCTCCGGCCGCGCCGAAACCGGCCAAAACGCAAAGCGGCGCCCGAAGGCGCCGCAGGCTGAATGTATTTCGAAGTGCCGTTACTTGGCCTTGCGCTTGCGTCCCAGGCCCATCTTCTTGGCGAGCTGCGAGCGCGCAGCCGCGTAGTTGGGTGCCACCATCGGATAGCTGGCATCAAGGCCCCACTTCTCGCGATACTGGTCTGGCGTCAAATTGTAGTGCGTCATCAGGTGACGCTTGAGGGATTTGAACTTTTTACCATCTTCAAGGCAGATGATGTAGTCGTCGTGCACCGAGCGCTTGGGATTGACGGCTGGTTTCTGCTTGTCCGCCGGCGGTGTCTCGGCGACGTTGCCAACGCGGCCCAGGGCTGCGTGGACATCGGCGATCAGCCCCGGAAGCTCTCCCACCGGGACCGGATTGTTGCTGACGTAAGCTGCCACCACATCGGCGGTCAGTTCAATCAGTGTGTCGTTGCTAGCTGCAGGCGTTTCGGAAGTATCCATATGCTTCAGGCCCCAATGTGACTGGATGTTTTTTTGCCCGATATCTCGACCGGGATGCGGCGCGTTCTTGTATCGCAATTTGCCACTGCGACTCGCGTTCCATCACTTTAATGAGCCTGTCTCTATAACAAGTCAATTCACTATTCTTTGCGATACAAGAACAATGAGTTCAACACTTCTCTAACAAATGAACGTTTTTGATAGGGCAATGCCATTAAGTCAGATCAAGTTGCGCAACTCTGAAAGTTCTGACCGATGGTCATTGTGAGCGATCAGTTACCATATGATCGTTCTTCTTTGACGGATCGACAGTTTCCGCCAGATCGTCGCTTACCGAGCCCGGCCACATGCGATATCCGGCAGCATATGCCGCCTTGGCAAGCAAATGAGCAGAAATCGGCGCTGTCAGCAGAAAGAACACAACCCCCGCCAGCACGCGAAGTGCTGTCGCGAATTCGCCAATATGTACTCCAAGTGCGATCAACATCAGACAGGAACCCACAGTTCCGGCCTTCGAGGCTGCATGCATACGTGTGTAGATGTCAGGAAGGCGTAACAAACCTATGGATGCAGTCAGGGCAAACAACGCGCCAACCACGATAAGAGTTCCGGCAAGATAATCACCAACACCGTTGATCATGGCCGCTCCTCTTCGGCTTCGTCTTCCTTGGCATCGACACCGCCGCTCATGACAAAAC
>NZ_JBFUIP010000130.1:0-15984 GCF_056401815.1 Aminobacter sp. P4_D5
GATATGACCGCGCAGATACCAGCCGCCATAGACCACAGGTATCGGGTCTACGATCACCGGATCCGGCAAGTCTGCCGCGAATGCTGGCGCGGCAACGCCGGCGAGCAGCGCGGCGATAAACGCTTTCCTTCCAAAATCAAACATGCTGAAAAATCCCATCCGTGCGGACCCGCTACGCGCCCGATCATGACTAACCCGCGTGGATAATGCTTGGTATAGGTTAAGGTGCACTTAACCGTGTCGGTTAACTACGAATGCTTGCAACAACTGTTTTTTGCCAAGATGAACTGGCTTTCTCGCGCACAAAAAAGCCCGCTTGAAGCGGGCTTTTCCGATCGCTGAAGTAATCCGATGTCAGGCGGCCGTACGGGTTTCCGAAATGACGCCGACAATGTCGTTGACCACTGTCTCGACCAGCTGCGGGTCATCGCCTTCGGCCATGACGCGGATCAAAGGCTCGGTGCCCGAGGGGCGGATGACCAGGCGGCCGGTCTTGCCCAGCCGGTTGCGGCCGTCTTCGATCGCAGCCTTGACCAGTGCTTCCTCAAGCGGCTTGCCGCCGGAAAAGCGCACGTTCTTGAGCAACTGCGGCACCGGTTCGAAGGTGCGGCTCAGCTCGCTCATCGGCTTATTGGAGCGCTTGATGCAGGCCAGCACCTGCAACGCCGCCACCAGGCCGTCGCCGGTAGTCGAATAGTCGGTCAAGACGATGTGTCCCGACTGCTCGCCGCCGATGTTGAGGCCATGCGCGCGCATGTGCTCGACGACGTAACGGTCGCCGACCTTTGTGCGGTGAAGCTCGAGGTTGATGTCGCCCAGGAAGCGTTCGAGGCCGAGGTTCGACATGACCGTCGCCACCACGCCGCCACCGGCAAGGCGGCCGCTCTGCTGCCAGGATTGCGCGATCAGCGCCATGATCTGGTCGCCGTCGACGACGGTGCCGTTCTCATCGACGATGACGACGCGATCGGCGTCGCCGTCGAGCGCGATGCCGATGTCGGCGCGCACTTCATGAACCTTCTTCTGCAGGCCGGCCGGATGGGTCGAGCCGCACTCGTCGTTGATGTTGAAGCCATTGGGCTCGACATTGATGGCGATGACCTCGGCGCCGAGTTCCCACAGGGCAGCAGGGGCCACCTTGTAGGCCGCGCCATTGGCGCAGTCGACGACGATGCGCAGGCCCGACAGCGACATCGAACGGGGCAGGGTGCGCTTGGCGAATTCGATATAGCGGTCATGCACGCCGTCGACGCGCTTTGCCCGGCCAAGCCCGTCGGAATCGGCAAGCATCGCTTCGACGTCCTGGTCGAGCATCGCTTCGATGCGTTCCTCGATCTCGTCGGACAACTTGTAGCCGTCGGGGCCGAACAGCTTGATGCCGTTGTCGTGGTAGGGGTTGTGCGAGGCCGAGATCATCACGCCGATGTCGGCGCGCAGCGAACGCACCAGCATGGCGACGGCCGGCGTCGGGATCGGGCCGAGCAGGAACACGTCCATGCCGGCGGCGCACAGGCCGGCCACGAGCGCGTTCTCGATCATGTAGCCCGACAGCCGCGTGTCCTTGCCGAGCACGACGCGATGGCGGTGGTTGCCGCGCTGGAACGACAGGCCTGCGGCCATGCCGACCTTCATCGCGATCTCCGCCGTCATCGGAAATTTGTTGGCCCGTCCGCGAATGCCGTCGGTGCCGAAATAGCGTCCAGCCATGTTTAGCCTGTCCCCGTGAAGTCCACCCGCGATTGCTTTGCCACAATCAGAGGCGACCAACGCATCACATTTGGTGAGTTTATGTCACAAAACCTTATGAGCCAACAGATTGGGAATTGAACAGGTTAAATAGAGGAATTCATTTGTTGCAGAGCGAAACTCTGCTCCTTCGGCTCCATCTGATGCTGAAGGCCGGATTTCGCCTAGATCAGCCACGTGTGCCGGAAGGTAGTCCCGACAGTGGTCAGTGGACCGACGAGGGAGTGGTTCGTGTCAGTCGGCGAGTAACCGGATCTGGCCCAATTCGCGTCGGCAACCGGTGGCTCAATCCAACTCCGGCTCAGGAAGTTCGTCTAGCCACCAGCTTTGCTGAAATGAGAGCCGCCCTTCGGGATGTGCGAAAGGTGGATTCGCGATGGAAGCCCACACCTCAACTCTATGAGACGGTTGAAGGTCAGATCGCGGCAAACATGGCAATTGCCTTGCAGGCCCGCTTCCGGGTTTTCGAACTTCGAGGTACGCTTGTAGGCCCCGGACCATATGCACGTGAGTGGATTGCGGCACCTGCGACCAATCGTAGGTTGACAAGGAGCGAGCAAAACGAAGTCAACAGAATTGGGCAAACGTGGGGGTGTCATCGTTGCGGAAGCACGAATCCAGGTACTCGAAGCAGAGATTATGTGGGGGATCATCAAACTCCTAGCGCATTGGGAACACCCACAAGGATCTATCCTCACTGTCTAGGTTGCAGCCATTCGCAGGGCGGATTGGTTAGCGCGCTAAAGCCTTGGAGTGTAAAATGACAATTCATAGGCGAACCATTGCGTGTGAGTACTCAAGCTTCTATGTCGCCGGGTCCAGGGACGTTGATATCCCGATCGGCGGGGAGTTGCGGGGCATTAGGTCATCTGCTGAATGCATCAATGTATCGTGCCTGATCTTCCAGAATGGCGACATTACTGTTTCCCTTGCGGATGCAGATGAAGCCCACAGCCTCGCCAAGCCGGCATATGATGGCATGCTGGCAACACCTGCAGGCGTCGTGCTTCTGTTTGACGTCAACATGCCTGAGATACTCAGCATCACAGTTCCGGGGCGGGAGACGCGCGTGCGCATCTTGACCAATCATTCGACTGAGCCCGATGAGATAGAGATTGTTGTTGGTTAGATGCCGATCAGAATTGGGCATAGGCGGCGTGCTAGAGTGTACGTGTTGGTCAAGGAAGTGGTTGTGCTGGCTCTAGAATACAAAAAACGCCGCTGAGTTTCCTCAGCGGCGTTTTTCATTCATTCAGCGTTTGCGACCTCAGCTTGACGGCTGGGGTTCCATGCCGCCTTCGGGCTCGGAACCCTTCTTCTTGCCGCGGGTCGAGCCGGCCTTGGGCACGGCCGAGCCGCGCGAGGGCGGGGTGTCGTCGCCCATGTCGCGGGAGGGCTTGTTGCCGGCGATCAGCTGCTTGATCTCTTCGCCAGACAGCGTCTCGTATTCGAGCAGGCCTTCGGCGAGTGCGATCCAGTCCTTCTTCTTCTTGGTCAGGATCCTGCGGGCATCGTTATAGGCTTCGTCGATCAGGCGGCGCACTTCGGCGTCGATGATCTGCGCGGTCTCTTCCGAGACGTTCTGCGTCCGTGCGACCGAATGGCCGAGGAACACCTCTTCCTGGTTGTCGCCATAAGCGACATGGCCAAGCTTGTCGGAGAAGCCCCAGCGCGTGACCATGGCGCGCGCCAGCTTGGTCGCCTGCTCGATGTCGGAAGACGCACCCGAGGTGATGTTTTCCTTGCCGAACTTGAACTCCTCGGCAACGCGGCCACCCATCATGATCGCCAGACGCGAGATCATGTATTTGTAGCTCATCGAGTAGCGGTCGCCTTCCGGTAGCTGCATGACCATGCCGAGCGCACGGCCGCGCGGGATGATCGTCGCCTTGTGCAGCGGATCAGCCGACGGCACGTTGAGCGCGAGGATGGCGTGGCCGGCCTCGTGATAGGCGGTCAGCGCCTTTTCGGCCTGGGTCATGGCCGAGGAGCGGCGCTCCGCGCCCATCATGATCTTGTCCTTGGCGTCTTCGAATTCCTGCATGGTGACGAGGCGCTTGTTGCGGCGCGCCGCCATCAGGGCCGACTCGTTGACGAGGTTCATCAGGTCAGCACCCGAGAAGCCCGGCGTGCCGCGTGCGATGACCTTGAGGTCGACATTGGGCGCCAGCGGAACGTTGCGGACATGGACCTTGAGGATCTTCTCGCGGCCGWYSAYGTCGGGGTTCGGCACCACGACCTGRCGGTCGAARCGGCCSGGACGCAGCAGSGCGGGRTCRAGMACGTCGGGACGGTTGGTCGCCGCGATCAGGATGACGCTCTCRTTGGMCTCGAAGCCGTCCATCTCGACCAGCAKCTGGTTCAGCGTCTGCTCGCGTTCGTCATTGCCGCCACCGAGGCCAGCGCCGCGATGGCGGCCGACGGCGTCGATTTCGTCRATGAAGATGATGCAGGGCGCGTTCTTCTTGGCCTGCTCGAACATGTCGCGGACGCGGCTTGCACCGACGCCGACGAACATTTCGACGAAGTCCGAACCGGAGATGGTGAAGAAGGGCACATTGGCTTCGCCGGCGACCGAACGGGCAAGCAAAGTCTTGCCCGTACCGGGAGGGCCAACAAGCAGCACGCCGCGCGGGATCTTGCCGCCCAGGCGCTGGAATTTCTGCGGCTCGCGCAGGAATTCGACGATCTCTTCGAGGTCTGCCTTGGCTTCGTCGACGCCGGCGACATCACCAAAGGTGACGCGGCCATGCGCTTCGGTGAGAAGCTTAGCCTTGGACTTGCCGAAGCCCATGGCGCGGCCGGAACCGGACTGCATCTGGCGCATGAAGAAAATCCACACGCCCAGGATCAGGATCATCGGCAGCCAGGACAGCAGCACGGAGAAGATCGAGCCGGAACCGTCATTTTCAGGACGGGCGTTGATGGTGACGTTCTTCTGCTCAAGCCGCGACACCAGCGTCGGGTCGCCGGGCGAGTAGGTCTGGAAGCCGGTCGAGTTGTCGATATAGGTGCCGCTGATGCGGTCACCGGCAATCGTCACGGTCTTGACGCGGCCGGAATTCAGATCCTGGAGGAACTGCGAATAGGCCACTTCGCTCGACGCGCCGCGGGTCTGCGGGGTCTGGAACAGATTGAACAGGGCGATGAGCAGAACGGCTATAATCGCCCACAGCGCGAAGTTGCGATAGTTCGGATTCATCGAATATCCCGTTGGCGTTCGTGGGGAACGCGGATGGTGAGAGTAAGCTTGTCCCTAACATAGGCACCGGCTCCCACATTGCCAAGCACGTCCCTAAGTCTGGGTTAAGGTCAAACACCAATGTGACTATGGCATGGCGAGACCGGGATCGGGTCGGAACCGATCAACTTTTGGAGAGCCGCAGCTACGGCGAGATCGAAAGCCGGCAAGAAGCGTGCCCAAGGCGCGGTGAGCGCGACTGCATTTGTTAGAACTGCCAAGCCGACCAATGTTTGTTGACGCCGAAGTGCTGGCTCGGCCGCAAGTGCCGCCCTGACAAGACTTTGCGGCGCATTGGACGCTTGTGACATGACCGAGGCGGCGGAAAAACCTAGCGGCGCCACGGTCAATTCTGTTTTGTCGTCGGTTGGCGAAAGCCTGTGGCGGCCGTCCCAGATGCCAGCCGCCAGCGGCATTGTCTGCGGCAATCCGCGCCCTTCGCGCAGCAGGAAAATTCCACTGCTGCGCGCATCGATGAGTGCGCGCGACAATGTGGCGCGGGCCGGTTTTGCTTGCGTCGAATTGCTGGTCAGGCGCGCCAGCAGGTTCTGTACCCGCGCCTCGTCGGGCAAATGCGCCATGCCTCCGGCCACGGAAATGAGGATGCGCAGCGCGTAAGCCGCCGCATCGCTGTCGGGCGCTTGCGTAAATGCCGGGTCGAGGCGCAGCAGGCCAGGTGCTGCGCGGCTCGCGTGTTCGGTGATCAGGCTTGCCGCGCGCGCGCCAAGGTCGGTTCGCCCAGCACCCGCCCGCCGTGCCTCGATCAGCGCGTTTTCAATGCGCAGATCGCCGCTCTCGCTCAGCGACAGCCGCATGCGCGGCCGCTCATAAGCCTCGTTGGTGTTGGTCGGGTCGTCGAGCCAGCCTGTGCCGAGTGCCCTGAGCACCTCACGCAGTCTTTCGCGGCGCTGGCCAAGTAGGGGGCGGGCGATCCAGATATCGCCGCAAAACAGTGTTGCACGTGCCATGCCGGCACTGCCACGGCCGGTCCCGCGCGTGCCTCGCATCAGGACTGTTTCAGCCTGATCGTCGGCGGTGTGGCCGGTGACGACGATCGTTGCACCCGCCTCGCGGGCGGCCTGAGCCAGCAGATCGTAGCGCGCGTCCCGCGCCGCGGCCGGGATGCCGGTAGACGGCTTGTCGCCGGTCCAGCACATCGTCCGGTGGCTGACACCGTGGCGTGCGCAGAGCTGCGCCACCTGATCGGCCTCGGCGTCTGAACCGGCCCGCAGCACGTGGTCGACGGTAACCGCCAAAAGCCGCGTCAAGGGCGCGTGCCGCTCGAGATGGGATTTGAGAAGAAGAAGGAGGGCAGTCGAGTCGCTGCCGCCGGAAACCGCTGCGACGACTATTTTGTGCGAGGCAAAATCGAACTCGGAAAAGTCTTGAAAAAAATCGGCGTCGATCGGCTGCGTCAGCACGCGGCGAGAGCCCGTTCCTGCTTGACCCGCTCCTTGATCGCTCCAGAGGCGTCGGGATAACGCTTGCCGATCTCGCTGAAGGTGGCGCAAGCGACGTCGCGCTGCTTCAGGCCGGCCAGTGAAACGCCGAGCTTGAGCATCATTTCAGGGGCCTTCTTGGACTTTGGATATGCCTTGCTGGCAGCAAGGAAGATTTCGGCCGCGTCGCGATATTTCTTTTGTCCAAGCAGCGACTCGCCGAGCCAGAAACGGGCGTCGGCCGTCTTGGGGTCGTTGGGGAAGCGCGAGATATGGTCGCGAAAACCCTGCTCGGCGGTGGTGTAGTCGCCCGAAAGCACGAACTGGTAGGAGTTGCGGTAAAGCTCGTTGGGGTCGTTGGTGTCAGGCAATGCGGCAACGGCGGTGCCATTGGCCTTTGGCTGCGCCGCGACAGGCGCCTTCGGCTGCGCTGGTGCTGCGGCCTGAGGGTTGGAGGAATCGGACACCACGTTGCCATTGGCATCGACAGTGATGGTGCCGAATGTTGTCGGTGGCGTGCCCGTGCCACCGGCACCAGGCTCGCCGGTACCAGATTCAACGATCACGTCTTCGACGGAGTGCCCGCCAGCGGCGGGCGCTGAGGCCGTGGCAGCCTGCGTCCCGCCGGGTTGAGGCGCCGTGGGCGCCTCAACGATCGAGCTGTTGGTCTTGCCGGAAGCATCGGACTTCTTTTGTCCGCCACCTTCGAGCTCCTGGAAGCGGAACTCGTTGTCTTCCTGCATTTTCCGCAACTGCTCCTGCATCTGCAGGATCTGGAAGTTCAATTCCTCGATGCTGCCATTGAGCTTGCGGATTTGTTCTTCGAGTGCGGCGACGCGCGGGTCGCCGGCCTGGGCAAGCTGGATCGTGCCCTCATTGCTCTGGGTCTTGCTGCCGAATACGCCCGGCAGGCCGATCTTTGGGAAATCGATGCCGAAACCGTCACGCGCATGCGCTGTGGCCGCGGACAAAAGGAAGATGGCAAGCGTGCCACTCAGGATTGATCGAAAATGCATTAGCCTCTCGCCGTGGAAGAGAATGGGTTGCTTTGCGCCGATGCGCTCTCGTCATTTATCAGGACGCGAGACTTCGGCCAAATTTTGTTTCGAGCTTGCAGATAAGCAAAAGGCGGCCCGAAGACCGCCTTTTGTTCAACTCTGTGGCTTTTAGAGCATGATCCCGAAAAGTGGGCACCGGTTTTCGGACAAGATCATGCTCCAACAAAGAAGATAGAGCCCCATGCCGATTCAATCGGAATGGAACAGGCTCTAGGCCGCTTAGCTGCCGGCACCGGAGAGTGTGGTGACAGCACGACGGTTCTGCGACCAGCAGGAGATGTCGTCGCAAACCGCGACCGGACGTTCCTTGCCGTAGGAGATCGTCTTGAGACGCTTGGCCGGAACGCCCTGCGAGATCAGGTAATCGCGGGCAGCTGCGGCACGACGAGCGCCGAGTGCAAGGTTGTATTCGCGGGTGCCGCGTTCGTCGGCATGGCCTTCGACAACGACAGCGTACTGGCTGTACTTGCCGAGCCACTGGGCCTGACGGGCTAGAATGCCCTGCGCATCGGCGCGAACCGACGACGAGTCGGTATCGAAGAAGATACGGTCGCCGACATTGACGGTGAAGTCCTGCGCCGAACCCGGGGTCGCTGCGCCGGCGCCACCGAGGCCGAGATCGGCCGCGCTGTTAGGGGTTTTCTTCGAGGCGCAGCCGGCAATCGCCAGCGAGGCGACCAGGGCCACGACCACGGGGTTGGTTGCAAATTTTGCGATCTGGCGCATCCCGCCTCTCCTTCGCATTCGAGTGATTTCGTTGAACATCCAGTAACCACGTTGCGGTTAACCGGCATTCAAGAAACGTGGTTAAAATTTCGTTGCCACTTGCCTCTCGCGTCCGCGCAATATGGCAGTCGTCCAACATGTACTTCGCGGCGCACCGTAGGCGGAAATACGGCGGAAAGGCGGCATCATTGGGCAAATGACGCCGCCTGGCCGATTGGTCGCGCCTTTCGGGGAAAGGTTAATGGCCATGGTTGCAAAAACGCCGCGCGTCGATTCCGAAGCGCGGCGTTTCATCCATTTCCCGAAAGCCGATCCGGGTTTTCAGCCCGATGCGTTAATCCAGCAGCGGCGACCAGGCCGGGTCCGAAGCGAAGCCCGCAGTCGGGATTGCCTGCTCGTTGCGGCCGGTGAGATCCACCGAATAGAGCTTGGGACCACCGCCGCCGGGCTGATCGCGGAAGAACATGACCACACGGCCGTTGGGCGCCCAGGTCGGGCCTTCCTGCTGGTAGCCGGTCGACAGAATGCGCTCGCCCGAGCCGTCGGTCTTCATCACGCCGATCTGGAACTGGCCGCCGGACTGCTTGGTGAAGGCGATCAGATCACCGCGCGGCGACCAAACCGGGGTCGAATAGGTGCCGTCGCCGAAAGAGACGCGGGTCTGGCCCGAGCCGTCCGCACCCATGACGTAGATCTGGGCACGACCGCCACGGTCGGAGGTGAACACCACCTTGGAACCGTCAGGCGAATAGGAGGGCGAGGTGTCGATGGCGCTTGAGTTGGTCAGGCGCGTGGTGGTGCGGCTGCGCAGGTCCATCGAGAAGATGTTGGAATTGCCGTCGTCGCGCAGCAGGCTCATGATCACCTTCTGGCCGTCGGGCGAAAAGCGCGGGGCAAAGGTCATGCCGGGGAAATTGCCGACGAGTTCGCGCTGGCCGGTCTCGATCTGCAGGAGATAGACCTGCGGCTGGCCGCTCTCATAGGACATGTAGGTGATTTCCTGACGCGTCGGCGAGAAGCGCGGCGTCATCGCCATCGAGCGGCCGTCGGAGAGGTAACGCACATTGGCGCCGTCCTGGTCCATGATGGCGAGGCGCTTCTTGCGCGCGGTCTTGGCGCCCGATTCGTCGATGAACACGACGCGGGTGTCGAAATAGCCCTTTTCGCCGGTCAGACGCTCATAGATGGCGTCGGCGATGATGTGGGCGATGCGGCGCGAATTGGTCTTGTTGGCGAAGAACTGCTCACCGGCGAGCTGCTGGCCGGCAAAGGTGTCCCACAGCCGGAACTCGGCCTTGAGCCTGCCGTCTGCTTCCTGGCTGACGCGACCTGTCACCAGCGCCTGGGCGTTGATGACCTTCCAGTCCTCGAAGCGCGGCGCGACATCGGGATTGGAGATTTTTTCGATGAAGGCGCCCTTGTTGATCGGCGCAAACAGGCCCGAGCGCTGCAGATCAGCGGCAACGATGCCGGCGATCTCGGCGCCCATCGCATCGCCCGACAGGAAGTCGGTGATGGCGATCGGCAACGGCTCGACATTGCCCTTGTTGACGTCGATCTCGACCAGCGCGCGTGCGGGCAAGGTTGCAAAGGCGGTCATGCCGCTCGCCATGGCGCTGATCAAAAGGATCGCTCTGATTACATGCTTCATTAGATAGGCCTCTTAGTTCCGGATGAGCGGGGGCGCTCAGAACATCTCGCTCGGGTCGAAATTGACAATGACTTGATCCCAGCCGCCCGCATATTTGTCAGCGGGCAGGTTGTAGGGCGCGCACTGAAGCACGGCGCGGCGTGCCGATTCAGCGGCAGCGCGCTCGATACCGGCCGAACCGCCGCCGGAAATGATCTCCGGTCGGCCCTCGATCTCGCCGGTGGGGGTCAGTTTGAACTGCACGGAAACCTTGAGGCCGCCGCCGTCCATGGCGCCCGCCGGCACGTTCCAGCAGCGCTGGACCTGACCGCGAAGCGCGTCCATCTCGCTCTGGCTCAGCTTGTTGCCGCCGGTGTCCTTCTTGCCGCCCAGCGCGGCCTGATCGGTCGAGCGCTTGGCGCCGCCACCGGAAGGCTTTTGCTTGTTGAGCAAGGCTGCGACCTCGTCGGCGTTGAATTCCTTCTCTTCCGACTTCGGCTTGGACGAAGCTTGCTGGGTCTGCTTGTCGTCCTGCTTACGGTCCGGCGTCTTAGCCGTCTGCGCCTGGGGCGGCTGCGGCTTTGCTTCGGGCGAGGGTGCGTTTTCGGGCAGCTTGACGGCTTCGGCCTCGGCCTGGTCAGAGACGATCGTCTCGGCCACCGGGTCGGGCTTGACCTCTTGTTTGGGTTGCGGCTGCGGCGTCACCTCGGTTGCCGGAACGGGCACGGGCTTGGGCTCGGCCTGCTTGGCGGGCTCGGGCTTGGGCTGCTCGACCGGCGTCGGTTTCGGCTCGGGCTTGGGCGAGGGCGGTGGGGCCGCCGCAACGTCGACTTCCTTTTGCGTCGGTTCGGGCGTCGGCGGCTTGTCGCTGTCGGTCTTGTTGTCGCCGACGTTCTGGGCGTTGGGCACGATGTCTGGCCGGCTCGTCGGCTTCGGCGCCGGCTTTTCACTCGCCGGGGCTTTCTTGTCGCCCTTCTGGATCTGGGTGATCGATTCCACCGGCACGATGTCGACCGGGAACGCCTCGACGTCGGCGACTTCGAGGGCGCTCGGCGCCGACAGGGTGAACAGGCCGAAACCCAGCACCGCTGCATGCAAAACCACAGATGTCGTGAGGCCGGCCTTCATCTTCATTTGGGGACTACTGGCTCTGTTCCTGAAGGGTGACGAGGCCGATCTTGTTGTAACCGGCAGCCTGGATGCGGGCCATGACCTTCATCACCGTGCCATAGTCGGCGGTCTTGTCGCCGCGCACATAGATGCGTTCCTCGTAGCCGGCCTTGGCGATGGCGCCGAGCTTCGCAACCACTTCCTCAAGCGGAATCTCGGTCTCCTGGATATGGATTTGGCCGGCCTCGTTGATGGAAATGGTGATCGGCTGCGTTTCCGAATTCAGCGCCTTGGCCTGGGTTTCGGGCAGGTCGATCGGCACGCCCACCGTCATCAGCGGGGCCGCCACCATGAAGATGATGAGCAGCACCAGCATGACGTCGACGAAGGGCGTGACGTTGATTTCGGACATCAGGCCGTGATGGCGGCCGCGCCGCCGGTGGCCGCGTGAACCGCGACCGGAGCCGCCCGCGCTGACTGACATACCCATAGTCTACTCCTCAGGCCCGCTGCGCGACTTTTTCATCGATTTGGCGCGAGAGTATGGCGGAGAACTCGTCGGCGAATCCTTCCATCCGGACTGCGATCTTGCCGGCATCGGATGACAGCTTGTTGTAGGCGATGACGGCCGGGATGGCGGCGAGCAGGCCGATGGCCGTTGCCAGAAGCGCCTCGGCGATGCCGGGGGCGACGACCGCGAGGTTGGTCGATTTCGAGCCGGCGATGGCCTGGAACGAGGTCATGATGCCGACGACGGTGCCAAACAGGCCGATGAAGGGTGCGGCCGAACCGATGGTGGCGAGGAAGCCGAGCCGGCCTTCCAGCCGCTCCATTTCGCGCGTCAGCGCCAGGTCCATCGCCTTGTCGATGCGGGTCTGCAGCGCCAGCGGCGACTTGGCGCCCTTTTCGAAGCTCTTTTTCCATTCCTTCATGGCGGCGACGAAGATCGCGCTCATGCCGGTGGTCTTGCGGTCGGAAAGGTTGCGGTAGAGTTCTTCCAGCGACTGGCCCGACCAGAAAATCTGTTCGAAGCGCGTCAGGGCCGCGCGCATGCGGTTGTAGGCAACCAGCTTGTCGACGATGATCGCCCAGGTCCACACCGAAGCGCCGAGCAGGCCCAGCATCACCAGCTTGACCACCCAGCCTGCCTGCCAGAACAGCGCCCAAATCGACAATTCCGCGCCGGCATGGGCGAGAGGTAGAGTTTCCATCTTGTAACAGTCCTTAAGATTTCCGGGCCTGGCTTGTGGCTAGCCCTTGCGCATCATCCCATCGTGGTCCGTTCGCGCGATGCTTCCGGAAGTGCCCCAAAATGCGCCTTTTCGGCCTTTTCGGGGCGAAATTTGGTGAAAGGAAGGCCGCTCGGAATCCTTACGACTTTCACTGCTCCCTTAATGGGCCGTTATGGTTAAGGATGGGTTAGGAAGTGAGGCACTGCGCGCTATCGCAACGTTGGGTTTGCTCGCTTGAGGGATCTGGTAACGCGACTGTGTTCACGCTTTCGGCATGAAGGCGTCGATCCACTCTTTTGGAAAGCGCCTCGGGCGCCCGTTCTCGCCGATGATCGCGGCTTCCACGCGCGCTTCCACCAGCACGTCTTCGCCGCGCTTGAGCTGCTGCGCCATGGTGATCCGGGCGCCCGAAATCTCCACCGTGCGGGTTTCGATGGTCAAAACGTCGTCGATCTTGGCCGAGCCGCGGAAATCGATCTCCATGCGGCGCACGATCCAGACGATCTTTTCGCCATGCTTGCCGTCGGCGAGTTCGGTGTGATGGACGCCGGCGAGCCTGAGGAAGTCCGAGCGGCCGCGCTCGAAGAATTCGAGATAACGCGCGTGGTAGACGACACCGGAAAAGTCGGTGTCGGCATAATAGACCCGCGCCATCAGCCGATGGCCGAACGGCGTCAATGCGCCGGCAAGGCCGGCAGCCAGCGCGTCGAATTCACCATGATCGGCCATGGGGCTTTCCTTTTTCCGGGCTTTTGGGCACCAGTCTTGTCCGTAAAAACCGGATGGCAGCAATAATGGCGATGATCAAGACCTGTCTGACGGCRCTGCTGATGCTGGTCGTGCCGGTTGCCTCAGTCAGTGCCGCCAGCTTTTCGATGAAACGCGGCATCAATCTCGACATCTGGGAGACCTGGCCCCGCGAAGACAAGTGGGGCAACCCGGATGTGATCCTGCCATTTCCCGAATGGCGCAAGCGGCTCGGCGAAAGCGACCTGAAGGCGCTCAAGGACACTGGCTTCGACGTCATACGCATTCCCGTCGACCCCTCGGTGTTCCTGTCCGACAAGACCGAGGCGCTGCGCGGCCAGCTGCTCGAAAGCGTTCTTCAGTCGGCCCGGCTCGTCAATGCCGCCGGTCTCAAGGCGGTTGTCGACCTTCATCTCATTTCGGCTGCTGGCAACGGCCAGATCGGCATGGCCGAGGTGATGGACGACCCGGTAAATTTTGATCGCTATGTCGAACTGGTCCGCCAGATGGCGCTCACTTTGTCGAAGGAAGACCCGACCCAGGTGGCGTTCGAACTGATGAACGAGCCGGTGGTCGATTGCGAGCCGACCGAGCCGAAACTCTGGCCCGAGCGTCTCAAACGCCTTTACGCCGCCGCGCGCGCCTCGGCGACCCGGCTGACCTTGATCCTCTCAGGAAGTTGCTGGGGCAGTTCCGAGGGCCTCGCCGGGCTCGACCCCAGGGATATTCCCGACGACAATGTCATCTGGACCTTCCATTCCTACCAGCCTTTCCTGCTCACCCATCAGGGCGCCACCTGGGCCGGCGATTTCATTCCCTACGTCACCGGGCTGCCCTATCCGCTCTATGCCGCGCCGCGCGCCGAACTCGACGCGGCCCTCGACAAGGTGAGGGCGAAGATCAAGGCCGAAGCGCCTTTGCTGCGCCGTCCCGGCATGCTCGCTTATCTCGATGAGCAGGTGGCGCTCATCGACAGCAAGGAAAAACTCGAAGCCGAACTCGACGCGCCGTTCAGCCGGGTCGCCGACTGGGCCAGGAAAAACGGTATTTCGCCCGAAAACATCTATCTCGGCGAGTTCGGCATGATCCGCCAGGAATACAACAATCCGAACGTCATGCCCGGCGCCTGGCGTGCGGCCTATGTCGCCGACATGATCGGACGTGCTGAAGCGCACGGCTTTGCCTGGTCGATCTGGGGCTATGGCGGCGCCTTCGGCATCGTCGACGAATTTGAGGGACGCAAGGCTGAGCCAGACGTGCTGGGGGTGGTCAGAGGGCTGGAGTGACGTACAACCCATTCTACAATCATTGATTGTAGGAATAATTTCTTGTACTATCGCCTTGAACTGGCGATGGGACAGCAATGACCAACACAAACGATGAAGAGACGGCGCTGAGAAAGTTCAAGGCCAGGCATATTGGCCTCGATCTGGACATCAAACTTATTCGCCTCCGCCTGAAGGCCGGGTTTAATCCCAGCCAGCCCCGCGTTCCTGCCGGAGATTCCGACGGCGGCCAGTGGACAGACAGTGGTGGCAGTGCCGGTCGTGGGCAGCCTGATGGCAACCGGACCGGACAGCGGACATCACCGACCAAAACACCCGGCAGAAGTGCCACGGCCTCGCTGTCTGCCAAGCCGGCCGCTGATCAAGCGCGTGTGGCGACACGTGTCGGTCCGCGCCACAGCCCAGAACGTCCGCACGTCAGACACACGGTAAGCCTTACCGGCGGGCGACGGGTCGTATTCCAGACCGAGGGTGCGACCCAAACCGTGCTGGATGGCGCCGGCAACCCGATCAGCAAGGCGGTGTGGACGCCGAAAGGGCCGATGTCCTTGCCGGTGATCCAGCGCATCAACGCGCCGGTCGCCCGTCAGGCATTCGACGCGGGGCGACAGCTCTACAACCACCTTTCAGCTGGCAATACGCGGGATCAGAGGGCGTGCCTCGCCTTTACGGCCAAGGAATTTCGACCGAGCAGGTCAATACTGCAAAGTTTAAGCTTCGTCGGCATGCTTTCCCGGGCGGAGACGGAGTCGGTCTGCACCAAGCTCGAGCTCGTCCAGAGCCTTTCGAATGAAGCCATGTCAGAGGCCAAGCTGGCCGGGTCATATTCAAACGCCACGATATTTGGAACAGCTGTTCATACAAGACTGCGCCGGAAGATTCTGAAACTCGAAGATACGACTTTGAAGGCGGAAGTTTCACTTCTTAAGAAGATCGAGGAAGCCCCGCTGGATTTCAGTGCAGTCCGTGTCGATGTGCTCGAAGATCGCGGCTTTGGACCAATTTGCGTCTACGACCTCAAGACCGGACGCAGGGGGCTCAGCAGCGCGCGAACAATCGAGTTTGCTACACGCTTGCTTGGCTATGGACGCCCCATCATTGTTATCGAGGTGAGGCCCTACGAATGAGTTCGTCACAGCTGATCAAGAGACATCTCGCACCGTTGTTCGCGCGCCATCCGGATTTGGTAGCTGCGGGAAGGTGGATCGTCATGAAGCCGATCCGGCACGTAATGCGCGGTATCGTGCTCACCACTTGGAGCAAGGGCGAATACTTTCTGCCCCAATGGGCAGTTACCCATTTCTGCGAGCCTGTTGGGCACTTCCCTCTCAACTGGGGCGACCGCATCTATCGCGACAGCCCGGGCCTGTGGCTGTGGGACGATCCGGCCATGCCGGATTACTTCATGAGCAAGATCGAGCGTGACATCCTCCCACTTTTTCGCAGCGTCGAAACGCTTGACGATTTGGTCGCCTACCTCGCCACCAAGCCCATTCCCCATCGTGACTTCGAGATCGACGAGTTGCGCGGTCTGTCGCTGCATGCAGCGCGCGGCGATCTCGACACGGCGCGCGCCAAACTTGACGATCTCAGGCATGGCCGTTCTTGGTGGTGTCAGCCCGGCTTTGCCGAACCGGAGGTGGCGTCTGTCGTCGATGCGCTCGGGCCGTTGCTCGACAAGGGAGACCGGGCCGGCATACCTCGCCAGCTCGCCGCGTGGGAAGCGATGCGCATCGCCAAACTGCCGAAGGGTTTTGCCAAGATCTGGC